>CALBLR010000226.1 GCA_937896015.1 uncultured Prevotellaceae bacterium
AGTTTGCCTGCTCGGCTGCCGTCACTGCGGTCTGCGGCGCGCTCATGACATTCGGCATCCGCCCATCGTCGATGACCATGCGCAAGCGCGAGGGCATATTCCTCACTGCCATAGTGTGGGTGCTGTTCTCGGCCTTCGGCATGCTGCCGTTTCTGCTGAGCGGCACCATCACCAACGTCACCGACGCCTACTTCGAAACCATGTCGGGCTTCACCACCACTGGCGCCTCGGTGATCCGCCACCTCGACAATCTGCCCCACGGCATACTGTTCTGGCGCTCGCTCACCCAGTGGATAGGCGGCATGGGAATAATTCTGTTCACACTCGCCGTGCTGCCCATGCTCAACTACAAGGGCGGCATATCGCTGTTCAACGCCGAGGTCACCGGCATCACCCACGAGCGCATGCGCCCACGCATCAGCCAGACGGCCAAAGACCTGTGGCTCGTGTACATTGTGCTCACCGTGGCCATGACGCTGCTGCTCATTCCGCCCATGGGCTGGTTCGACGCCCTGTGCCACACGCTGGCCACCGTCAGCACCGGCGGCTTCTCGACCAAGGACAACGGCCTCATCTACTGGAGCAACCACTACATCGACGCCGTGGTGCTGGTGTTCATGTTCCTGGGCGGCATCAACTTCACCCTGCTGTGGGCCGCCGCCTGCGGCAACTTCAAGCCCCTGCGCCGCAGCGACACATTCAAGTGGTACACTTGGGTGGTGATAGGCACCTCGGCCATCATCATTGCGCGCATGGCCTGCGAGGGCTTCTGCCCCTCTTGGCTCGACCGCGTGATGCTGGCCACCTTCGACACCGTGTCGGCCATCACCTCCACGGGCTTCTCCACCATCAACTATGAGCAGTCGGGCGAGTTCATCTCGTTTCTGCTGATGGTGGTCATGTTTTTCGGCGGCATGGCGGGCTCCACGGCCGGCGGTGCCAAAATCGACCGCATGATAGTGATGCTGAAAAACACCAAAAACGAGTTCTACCGAGTGCTGCACCCCAACTCGGTGCGCAGCGTGTGGGTCGACAACCGCGCCATCTCACACGACGTGG
>CALBLR010000227.1 GCA_937896015.1 uncultured Prevotellaceae bacterium
TCGTGAGCAGCTGCGCATCGGTGGCGGCCACAAGCATCATCTTCCATGGGAAGGCGCGGGTGCCGGCGGTGCGGGCTATGTAGGGGTGTCGAGAGTCGACCAGCATTTGCAGATTGTTGTGTCCGCCCTGGTGCTGCGCAAGGGGCACGGCGGCAAAGTAGGCCTCAAGGCGGTTGCCGTCGGCCGGATACAGCATCATGCCAGGATAGTCGAGGGTGTTGTAGTCGGCTATGAGCAGGCGTTTGCCTCCAGGCAGCTCGGCCAGCAGCGGGCCCTGGCACAGCTTGCTGCGGTCGATGGCCGAGAGCGGCGCGCACTCGTAGGTGTTTTCAAACGAGTTTTTCAGCTGCTGCTCGTAGGTTTTCTTTTTGCTGTTGACTTTGGTGGTGTAGACGGTGCAGTCGGCCGGCAGGGTGAACTCGGCCTTTTCGGCCATCACATTGATGGAGTCGGGCATGGCGGTCACGAAACGGTAGGCCAGGCCCTCGTCATAGACTTGAAACTGCACCGAGTAGTCGCCGAAGTCAAGCGTCAGTTGGTTACATTTTAGGCTGACGCTGCTTTGACGGTAGAATGGTGTGGCGCGGTTGAAGGCAAGCTGCTTGCTGTCGGCGCGCGGGTTGCGCTTGATGCCCTTGCCCAGCGTGCGGCCGCCCTCAAGGGTCATCGACATTTCCGACGGGGCAAGCACTGCCGTGCCGGAGTGGGTCACGCTGTAGCTGAGGCTCCCGCCGCTAAGCTGCACTGTGGCACACAGTTGCCCATTGGGCGAATGCACGGAATATTGCTTGGCCGCAGCAGCATTGGCAGGCAGCCACAGCAGTGCCGCAATGGCGGCAAAAGTGGTGATTAACTTATTCATTGTCGTAAGGTGTTATATATTAGCACCGACAAAGGTAGTGCAAATAGGGCGTAAAGCAGCAAAACATTCGCAGCTTTCGTCAAGCCCGTGCCAGCTGGTAATAACCCGAATACGGAGTAAAAAGAGCCGTCCGCTTCGTTTTTTTTGCATTTATGTGGTAATTTTGCCAAAAACAAATAAGTGAATCATGAAGATTGAAGAAGGATACATGCCCTTTATGGGGCACGACACTTACTACCGCATTGCGGGCGAAACGGCAGAGGGCAAGAGCCCGGTGATACTGCTGCACGGCGGGCCTGGCAGCACCCACAACTACTTTGAGCTGCTCGACGGCGTGTCCGACTCGGGCCACGCCATGATAAGCTACGACCAGATAGGGTGCGGAAAGTCGTATGTGGACGGGCACCCGGAGTTGTGGACACCGCAAACGTGGCTCAGCGAGCTGTGCGCGCTCATCGACCACCTGCACCTCACGCACTTTCACCTCATGGGCCAGTCGTGGGGCGGAATGCTCGAAATCATCTACCTGATTGAGAAGAAGGCCAAGGGGGTGAAGTCGGCCATACTGTCGAGCACGCTGCCCAGCAGCGAGCTGTGGGCGCGCGAGCAGCACCGGCTAATCAAGTTTATGAGCGCCGACGACCAGCGCGCCATTGCCGAAGCCGAGGCTGCCGACAACTACACCAGCGAGGCCTACGCCCGCGCCAACGAGCACTTTATGCTGCTGCACTGCGCCGGGGCGGTGACGGCCGACAGCCCCGAGTGCCTGCGCCGGCCCAAGCGGAGCGGCACGGAAGCCTACCTCTATGGCTGGGGCCCCAACGAGTACACCCCCACAGGCACGCTCAAGGACTATGACTACACCGACCGGCTTGGCGAGATAAAGGTGCCGTGCCTGATTACCAGCGGGACCAACGACCTGTGCACGCCGCTTATAGCGAAAACGATGCACGACCGCATAGCGGGCAGCCGATGGGAACTGTTTGACGGTGCGCGCCACATGCCGTTTGCCGAGCAAACCGAGAAATACTGCCAGTTGATGCGCCAGTGGCTCGATGAGCATGAGTAAGGCGGCTATTCACATTTTTTATCTTACAGCAGTTACCGCACTGGTTATAACCGATTTGCACGTATAAATCGACCGTTGCCACACGCAGGTAATTTTAGCGTTTGTGTAATTTTGAGTATTTTTACACCCTAAAAAAACGCAGAACACATACATTTTCTTTTTTATGGATAGCAACAAGTTGGACAAGACCTTATTTGGGCGCGTCACACTGCGCTCGGTGGTCAACTTTGCGATTGCAGTGATCACATTTGCCGCAATCTCGTGGATTTACTTTTACCCTAACGACGTGCGCGGCGATGTGCTGCAACAAAGCGACGTGATGCAAGGGGCGGCCAACGGCCAGGAGGCCAAGGCCTTCACCGCAGCCACCGGCGAGGTGACCCGCTGGACCGACGCGCTGTTTGGCGGCATGCCCACATTCCAGATAAGCCCAAGCTACGACAGCACTTCGATGCTCTCGTGGGTGGGCGACGTGTGGAACTTAGGATTTCCGCAGCCCGTGGGCTGGGTATTCATAATGATGCTGGGCTTCTACCTGCTGATGCTCTCGTTCAA
>CALBLR010000228.1 GCA_937896015.1 uncultured Prevotellaceae bacterium
GGGTGTGTGTATTTGAACAACATGGCTCGGCCACGGCACAAGGTGCTTAGTTCGCTCATGCTCTATTCCACCACCATATGCCAGAGCAAGTGCAAGCACTGCTCCATATGGAAGAAACCGCACGAAAGTCTATCGCTCGTCGACATTAAGCGAATCATGGGCAGCAAGTGCGTGTCGCCCAACACGGTGGTGGGACTCGAGGGCGGAGAGTTTGTGCTGCACCCCGAGGCCGATGCCATTATGGACTGGTTTGACAGCAACCATCCCAACTACACGTTGCTGTCAAACTGTCTGGCGGCTAACAAGGTGATAGGCGTGGTGCGTCGGCACAAGCCAAAACACCTGTATGTGTCGCTTGACGGCGGCAAGGAGACTTACAAGAGGATGCGCGGAGTGAACGGATACGACAAGGTGATTGAAGTGGTGGAAGCACTCAAGGACGAAGTGCCCACTTCGCTCATGTTTTGCCTGTCGCCGTGGAACAGTTTCGACGACATGGAGTTTGTGATAGGCGTGGCTAAGAAATATGGAATCGACGTGCGCATAGGCATATATGGCACAATGGCGTTTTTCGACACCACAAGCGACCTTTTGGCCGCCGACATGGCCAATTTCATTGAGCAAATTCCGCAGAGCATTCACGACACCGACGAGAACTACGACTTTGTGGCCCTGTATGACGAGTGGCGCAACGGTAACTTAAAGCTGCGATGCCAAAGCATAATGAGCGAACTGGTGATTCACTCCAACGGCAATGTGCCGCTTTGCCAAAACCTGGATGTGGTGCTTGGCAACATTCACAAGCAGTCGCTGGACGAGATTTTCAACTCACGGAAGTCGTGCGACACGCAGTGCCACTATTCGAAGAGCTGCAACGGGTGCTGGATTAACTTCCACCGCAAATACGACATCATACTGCTGCGCAACTTCGAGCGGCTACTACCCAAGCGCATAATAGAGCTGGCCTATGGCAAATACCAGTGGTCGGCAAACAAGAGCGAAACTTACCGACAACATTTTAAACGGATAGACAAACAATGATCAACCATATTATAGACCGATACAAACGGCTGCGCAGCATGCGCCAGCTGCAAGAAGTGTGCACTGGCGGCTACGCCTTTGTGGGCATAGGCAGTCACAGCGTGGACAACCTATATCCCGTGCTCGACTACTTGGGCGTGCAGCTCAAGCACATTTGCTGCAGGTCGGAAGGTAAATTGCAGTTTATTGAGCAAAAACGGCACACGCATGCCACCACATCGCTTAGCGATGTTTTGAACGATGATGGGGTGGCCGGCGTGCTGGTAGCCGCCGGCCCGAAGGCGAACTTCAGCATATCTAAGGATGTGATAGCGAGTGGCAAATCGCTGTTTGTGGAAAAGCCCCCATGCCTCACCCTTGACGAGCTTAACGAACTTATAGCGCTGAAGGCCAGGCAACCGCACACGATGGTGGCAGTGGGTCTGCAAAAGCGCTACGCCCCAGCCACGCAAATGCTCAAACGGCGACTGCGCAAGGCGCAGCAAGTGAGCTATAACTTAAAATACCTGACCGGACTATATCCTGAGGGCGATGCCCTGACCGACCTGTTCATTCACCCGCTCGACTTGGTGTGCCACCTGTTTGGCAATGCCACCGTGCGCAACATTGAGTGTGTGGGCAACGCCACCAATGGACTAACACTGATGGTGGTGCTGAAACATGGAGCAGCAACCGGAATGCTTGAGCTGTCAACTGCCTACAGCTGGGCCACAGCCTGCGAGCAGTTGACAGTAAACACCCGCAACGGCATATATGAAATGAGCCAGATGGAATGTCTTGACTTCTGCCCTAAAAACGGATCGCTGTGTGGAGTGCCGCTTGAAAAGGTGCTACCGAGGCGGCAAGCGACCATTAGTCTGCTTGCCCGCAACAACTTTGCACCCGTCCAGGCAAATAACCAAATATACACACAAGGATTCTATGCAGAAATAAAGGCATTCACCGATGCCGTGGAAGGCCACAAGAATGGCATTTGCTCTTCACTGGAGTCACTTGTGCCCACCTATGAGCTTTTGGAGGCCATCAAGCGGCAAATGGAGTAGGAGAGAGTGGGGGGAGATAAAGTGCCTCCTCTATGCGTCTTTTTCGCTCAACTCAAGCCAGCGAAGCTCCTTCTCGTCGATTAAGTCTTTCAACTCAGTGTAGCGGCGCGACTTCTCCTCTATGCCTTCAATTTGTTCGCCCGAGGCGAATAGGGCGTCGAGCCGCTGCCTTTCGGCATTAAGCTGTTCAAGTTCGGCCGTTAGCTGCTCAAACTCACGTTTTTCTTTGAACGACAGCTTGTTGGCGTTGCTGCGCGCCACAGTATGATGCTTCTTGGCATCGGTCGGCGCGTTCTTAGCTGCTGAGGCGTCTTGCTTGTCGTGTGCCTCCTTCCAGGCTCGGTATTCGCTGTAGTTGCCCGGGAAGTCTTTGATGACACCCTGTCCCTGGAACACAAAAGTGTGGTCCACAGTGCGGTCCATGAAGAAGCGGTCATGGCTCACCACAATCACGCAGCCATTGAATTTGCTCAGGTAGTCCTCAAGCACCTCAAGTGTGGGTATATCGAGGTCGTTGGTGGGCTCGTCGAGAATAAGGA
>CALBLR010000229.1 GCA_937896015.1 uncultured Prevotellaceae bacterium
AGGCCGGCCCACATGGTGCGGCGGAAAGCGGGCTGCTCATACAGCGCGCGCCAAAACGAGTAGCTGCCGCCCCAGGCTATCACGTCGCCTATGTGCAGCACCCAGTCTACGTCGCGGTAGCGGTTATCGATGGTCTGCACCATGTCCATGGCGCTTTCGAGCCTTTGGGGCAGAGGGGTGTAGGTGTGGAAGTCGCTTATTATGCACGCGCCCCACTCGCGTGCTCCGGCTGTGGTGAAGCGGTAGGTGGCGCTGGTGTCGCCGCTCGCGCCGACGATGCGGTATTTGTATCGGGTGCCGGGCTTGAGGCCGTCCAGCGTGGCTCCGCACTTATAGAAGCGTGCGTCTTCATTCCAGTTGCTGCCGTCGGGCCGCTTGCTGTAGATGCCGTAGTAGGTGGTGCACCAGCGGCGTTGCTCGGGCCGGCGCAGTGCCGCTTTGCTCCAAGCCTCGTCGCCCTCGGCGGTGATCATCACCTGCGTCGCGCCGGCGGCCGAGTCGGCGGCCCAACTGATGCGCATCTGGCGCGACGCGTCCTCGCCAGGGCAGGTGACTATGCTGTAGATGCGGCCGCTTGCGGCCCACGCGCCCACTGCGCAGATGGCGGCGGCCACTGTGGCCGCCAGGGCTTTTGCAAAATGGTTCATGTGCGGTTTGTGTTTAATGGGTTTTGCTTGGCGTGGCGTCAGCGCATGAGTTCGCTGATCGACGTGGTGAGGTTGAACATCAGCGTGGTGGCGCTGCTATGGGGCTTGGCCAGGGCCACTCCAAAGCCGAATGCCTTCACCCTGAGGCCTCCGCCCAGCGAGAAGCCCGACAAAAAGTTGCGGTGATAGGTGCTCATGTCGGTGCGGGTGCGGTAGTTGTAGCCCAGCGCGATATACATGCGCTCGGTGGGCACGTATTCAATGCCAAGCACCAGGTGGCGCATAAGGTTGCGCATAAACGAGTCCTTCTTCACCAGTTCGGAAGTGGCCGAATTTTTGTCGGCAGGCTCGTAGTAGGGCAGTTTCCACTTGTTGAGCCCCACTGCCGTCACCGACAGGCAGAATGGCGATGACGACAACATTTGCGACCATCCCAGCTGCACGTCCCACGGCAGCTTGTCCTTGGTGTCGTTGAACTTCTTCACCTGTCCGCCCAGGTTTTTCACCACCAGCGACAGCGACAGGTCGTTGTCGGGATTGTAGTAATTGATGCCCAGGTCGGTGGCTATGGCCGCCGCCGAGAAGTCGGCGTATTTCGAGTAGAGGAATTTCACATTGATGGCACCGCGCAGATTGTCGGTGATGTCGTGCGAATATGTGGCGTTGAACGCCATGTCGCTTGCCGACACCGAGCCAATCACGCTGCCGGTGGCGTCGGTCTCATCGATCGAGCCGTAGCCGAAATATTGCAGTCCCACGGCAAATGCGCTGTGCTCGTTGATGCCCTGCCCGTAGCGCACGCCCATAAAGTTGGTCGACCCGAAGTAGCGCATGTAGTTCAGCCCCACCTGGTGGTCCACCTCGGGGCCGAGCAGCGCGGGGTTTTGCTCAATCAGGTTGATGTCGTCGTCGATCACCGTGATGTTGTGCCCGCCCAAGGCATAGGCGTGGGTCGACGGTGTGACGTTTAGGAACTGGTAGGCCGTGGTGCCGTCTTGCGCGCTGGCCGTGAGGCCCGCGGTGAGCGCGGCGCCGGCCGCAATCATATGCAGTGTGGTGAGAATTCTCATTCCTTGTCGTTGTAGTCGCAAAAGTGTTATTATAGATATAAACGCACAAGGCCGCCCGCATAGTATAATGGTTTAAAAATTTTTACAACATCGTGTGTGTCAAAGTCGTTTTGTAAAAATAGATGAAACATTATTAATCATTCGCAAAACCCCCGCTGCGCTTCATTGACATTTGCCGTCAGTGGCTTATATTTGCAACGCAAACGGCAGTCGGGGTCAGGCCCTGCTGCACTGTGTGCAACCATTGATTACGGATTTGAAAAGAATGTGAGACTGCGTGTGCCCCCCCCCTATGTGCGAGGCCACCATTCAACCGACAAAAAAGAAAGTGACTGATAACGCAATGCAGAAAATAGGATTTTTGCGACTTCACATACTCATGGCCCTTGTGGCAATGGCGGCTGTGCCGGCGCTGGCGCAGGTGCGCCACGTCACCACCGTCAACCCCATGTCGCGCATGCCCTACATGGAGGTGTATGAGTACGACTACGTCGATGTGCAGCCACAATTTCCCGGTGGCGAGCGTGGGTTGACCAACTTCATCAATAAGACCCGCGAATACCCCTACCACGCCTACAAGCGCGGCGTGCAGGGCCGCGTGCTGTGCTGCTTCATTGTTGGCGCCGACGGGCGCGTAAGCAATGTGCAGGTGATTCGGGGCGCCGGCGACGAGAGCCTCGACCGCGAAGCCATGCGCGTGATACGCGAGATGCCGCGCTGGAAGCCCGGCCGCGTCAACCGCACCAAGGTGGCCGTGCGCTGCGTGCTGCCCATCGCCTTCCGCCTATAGCTTTGCCGAAGAGTGCGATATGAGATACAGCCAAGCGCGGCCCCCTGACCACCAGGAGGCCGCGCTTGCCATTAATGAGTGTCACAGCCCAGCCCACTTTTGGGGGTGGGATATTCGTTGGCGATAAGTATTAAACGATGAAAGCTATCATTCTGAATGAGAGGTTTTGCCCAAAAGCGTTCATTCAGAATGAATGGTTCTATACAATTTGTCCCAAAAGAGCCAAACATGTTTGCCTCAAAAACGCATCGTATGAGGGAATATGGTTTTGTAGTGGTGCATTAATTTTTAGATTCCACGGATTAGCGCAGATTTCCATTCCGCGGATTGAATTTATTTTTTAGGTATAGGGTTTCACGTCGGGCAAATTGGAATTTCTACAAAAAAAGGCACAAAGTCACTTGTCTATGCTTATGTCAAACTTCACGCGGGTCAGTGACGACATCACGCGCAGCGCCTTGATTTTGTCCTTTGTCTGGCTTGGAATGGTGAGCCATTCTCCTGTGTGCAGCTGCACTTGGTCGTTTGAGCGCTTTGTGGAGGTGATTATGCTCTTTGAGCCGAGCACTATCAGGTTGGTGCGCCTAACCTTGTCGATGCCAATATGCTCCACCGTCGCGCGGAACACATCGCCCGTGTAGCCTGCTATCGTGTGCCCGTCGGCGGCAAAGCGCACGCTCATTTTCGCTTTGCGCCTGGTGGCGTTCTGTTTTTCTGGCGTAGGTGACGCTTCAAAATCGCCATACTCCACTTTTGCGTTGGCATCGAGCTGCCGCGCTATCGATTTCAGCTGTATGAACTTTTGCGCCGTGTCGCTTTGCACCAGCAGGTGCCATCCGTCGGGCAGGTCTTTCACCCAGTTGCGGTATCTCTGCGGATATTCCCCTTTGGTCAGCAGCGGCTGGTGGCATGCAACCATGCCCAGGGCGGCTACCCGCTCGACTCCCAGGTGCACGATGGATTTCATAAGGGTGCTTAAAGCCCTTGTCTCACACACCACAGTGCCATCGGAAAATGTCACCCTTATGCGCTTGCTTTTATTGCGTAAGCGCACGTCTGGATTGGGATTGGCGGCTTCCCTCACATTGTTGGGGGCATGTGGGGTGTCGTTTGGGCATGGTTCGCCACAGTCACTGTTTGCTGCGGTCTTGCATTCGGCTTTTTCCGCATCAATGGCTGGTGTGGGTTCAACGTCTGAGTCGCTAAACAGGGATAAGGTTGTGGGGTGTTGCATTTTTTGGGGGGCCATATTAATGTGATTGATGGTTTGTGCAAATTTAGTGCGTTTTTCCAAATAACAAAAATGCAATTAGACTAATTGAAAGCCTCCCTCCCCCCCAAAAAAAAACATGCCCCTGCTGAATGAAAAAACAAGCCGGGCTGCACAGTTGTTTCTGTGCAGCCCGGCTGTGTGCTGTGTTAGGCTTGGCCTTGCGCGCCGCATGGCGCAGTGGGGCTTTGCTTAGTTCTCTTCGCCTTTGGCGGCGGCAACCACATTAATGTATGTGTGGCCGGCACGCTTCTGGAACTCTACTGTGCCGTCGACCAGTGCATAGAGGGTGTGGTCCTTGCCCATGCCCACGTTTGCGCCCGGACGGTGCACAGTGCCGCGCTGACGGCGGGTGATGTTGC
>CALBLR010000230.1 GCA_937896015.1 uncultured Prevotellaceae bacterium
ACGCCCTCATATTCGCCCGACGGCGCAAGTATGCCGTAGTCGGCAAACGAATGGGTGGGGTTGAAGTTGAAGATAAACACCAGTTTGCCACGCATAAAGGCAAGCACTTGGTCGTCGTCTTTGTCCCAGAGTTTGTGTATAGGCATCGCCTGAAAGTTGTGGGTCTTGACGATGAGGTGCACGAAATCGTTGTCCCATTTGTTCAGGAACTTGTATTTCAGGTCGTCGCGGTCAACGAGCGACCACTGGCGGCGCGCATATTTGTAGCTCCAGCCGTTGCCTTCGCGCGGAAAGTCAATCCATTCGGGGTGTCCCCACTCATTGCCCATGAAGTTGAGGTAGCCGCCGTTGATGGTGGCAGCGGTGACAAGCCTAATCATCTTGTGCAGAGCCATGCCGCGGCTCACGGTGCCGTTGTCGTCACCCACCATCATGTGCCAATACATGTCTTTGTCAATCAGGCGGAAAATGATGGTCTTGTCGCCCACAAGGGCTTGGTCGTGGCTCTCGGCGTAGCTGATGGTTTTCTCGTCGTTGCGGCGGTTGGTGAGTTCCCAGAAGATTGACGATGGCTTCCAGTCCTCATCGCGTTTCTCCTTGATGGTCTTTATCCAATAGTCGGGTATGCCCATGGCCATGCGGTAGTCAAAGCCTATGCCGCCGTCCTTGAACTTGCGTGCCAGCCCCGGCATGCCACTCATTTCCTCGGCTATGGTGATGGCGTGCTTGTTCACTTCGTGAATCAGCACGTTGGCCAGAGTCAGGTAGGTGATGGCATTGGTGTCCTGACCGCCGTTGTAGTAGTCGTCATAGCTGCCGAAGGCCTGTCCGAGGCCGTGGTTGTAGTAGAGCATCGAAGTGACGCCATCGAAGCGGAAACCGTCGAACCCATACTCTTCGAGCCAGAACTTGCAGTTGCTCAGCAGGAAGTTGATAACCTCGTTTTTGCCATAGTCGAAGCACAGCGAGTCCCACGCAGGGTGCTCGCGGCGGTCGTCGCCGTAGAAGTATTGGTTGTAGCTGCCGTCGAAGCGGCCGAGGCCCTCCACCTCGTTTTTCACCGCATGCGAGTGCACTATGTCCATAATCACGGCGATGCCGCGGCCATGGGCGTCGTCGATGAGGCGGCGCAGGTCGTCGGGCGTGCCGAATCGGCTCGAAGCCGCATAGAAGCTCGACACGTGGTAGCCAAACGAGCCATAGTAGGGGTGCTCTTGGATGGCCATGATCTGGATGGCGTTGTAGCCGTCGGCAGCGATGCGCGGCAGCACCTTGGTGCGGAACTCGTCGTAGGTGCCCACACCCTCCTTGTCCTCGGCCATGCCTATGTGGCACTCATATATGAGCAGCGGCGCCGTGTTGGGTTTGAAGCCCGTGTTCCTGGGCCGGTAGGGTTCGTCGGGGCTCCACACTTGCGCCGAAAATATGCCCGTCTTCTCGTCTTGCACCACGCGCGTGGCATAGGCAGGTATGCGCTCGCCCATGCCGCCGTCCCAGTAAACGTGCAGTTTAAACAGCTGGCCATGGTGCAGGGCGCGCCCGGGCAGCGTGAGCTCCCAATTGCCCTCGGCGTCCGGCAGGCGGCGCATCTCATAGTGCACGCACTCCTTCCAGTCGCAGAAGTCGCCCACCAGCACAATGCGAGTGGCGTTAGGCGCCCACTCGCGCATCACCCAGCCGCCGTCGGCCGTGCGGTGCAGGCCATAATAGTTGTAGGCGTTGGCCCAGTCGCTCAGGCTCATTTTGCCGTCAGTGAGCTCATCAATCTTGTGCAGAGCATCGGCGTGGCGGCCTGCAATGGCAGGCTCAAACGGGGCGAGCCACGGGTCGTCCTTTATGATTTTGAGAGTTGACTTTTTCATGCTCAATCTAAATGGTTTCCTTGCAAGTGCAAAGATAGTGCAAATCGAGCACAAAGCGTCGTAAAAAAATGAGTTCGCTTATTTTTTTGACCTTTGTCGAGATGCAGCCTGTCTTATCTAAAGATAATGCAAATCGAGAGCAAAAGCATCAAGTTTGCTTGAATGTTTTTGCACATGCGACATGGCTTGCAAGCAACACGGCGGGGCTGGCCACAAGCCAGCCCCGCCTTGGGAATATAATGTTGGGTTCACAATTTTAATACATCACTTTCACGGCTTTGCCGCCAGCCACCACCACATAGCAGCCATGGCCAGGCAGTGTAACGCTGCCAGCGGCGCCGCTGTACAGCAGCCGGCCCGCGGCTGTGTAGACGGCGAAGCTGTCGGCGCCGGCAACAGTGAGCACGCCGCCGCTCACGCTCACGTCCGCGGCAGCAGTCTCAACGCCTTGCACGCCCGAGACCACAATGGGCTCGATAAGCTGGAACCTGCCCCACTGGGCATCGGCCTTGTAGGCCTCGATGCTGGCCGAGGGCACAAGCAGACGGCAGGTGTTGAGGTTAACGTCGGTGAACACATCGGCTGTGATGGCAACAGGCGTATCAACCTTTACAGTGACCTTGTACAGGGCCGAGCAGCCATTGAAGGCCTCGGAGCCAATAGAGGTGATGGTCGACGGCAGCTCCACCTGTCGAAGTGCCGCGCAGCCGGCAAAAGCCTCATAGCCTATGCTGGTGTAGCCCTCCGGCACCACTATGCTCTCAAGGCCGTTGCAATAGTAGAACATCGATGCGCCAATGGCAGTCATGCCCTTGCCAAGAGTCACACTCCTGAGGCTTCCGCAGCGGCAGAACGCGTTCTCGCCCACCGATGTCACGCTGTTGGGCAGTGTGAGCGTGGCAAGCGAGGTGCAGCGGTAGAAGGCTTCGTTGCCAATGGTGGTGAGCGACTCGGGCAGCGTGATGGCCGTCAGACCTGTGCAGCGGCTGAAGGCCGATGCCGAGATTTGCTCAACGCCGTCGGGCACGGCATAGCTGCCGGTCTTGCCCACTGGGCACACAATGAGGTTGGTCATTGCCTTGTTGTAGAGCACGCCATTGCTTGAGGCGAAGTTGGCGTTGCCGTCGGCCACATCAATAGCGCCGAGCCCGGTGCAGCCTTCAAACACGCCCTCGCCCAGCGTGCGCAGCTTCTTGGGCAGGACGATTGCCTTAAGGCTCGAGCAACCGTCGAAGGCGGAATTGCCAATTTTGGCGAGAGCCTCCGGTAGTTCGATGCTCTTCAGCGACGAGCAGCCATCGAACGCATGCTGGCGTATGTCGCTCACCGCGCTGCCCATGGTCACGCTTTCAAGGGCCTTGCAGTCCGCAAAGGTGTTGCGGTAGATAGTCTCCACCGCATTAGGCAGCGCTATCGACTTCAAACTCGTGCAGCCGGCAAAGGCGTAGTCGTCGACATACAGAATATTGTCGGTGAGCGCGATGCCGGCCAGGCTCGAACAGCCATAGAAGGCGCGCGACTTAATCTCGTTGGTCTCACTGCCCAGCGTGAACGAAGTGAGGCCGGTGCAATACGAAAGCGCATCCTCGCCCACTTCCCACATTGTGGCCGGCCACACCACCGACTTCAGGTTGGTGCCGCTGAAGGCATACGACAGGTCGGTGCAGTAATACTCGTCTTCGTCCTCAGTCACATCATAGCTTGTGGAGGTGTAGTAGCTGCTCCACGAGTCCTGATAGTAGGCTCCGCCGCCATCGGCCAGCTCCACTCCGCTCAGGTTAAGGTCGGTGAGCTTGCCTTGTGTGGCGTTGCCCTTCACGTCCTGGCCAGCCATTTCGCGAATATAGAGCACATCATCGCCATTGAGCTTGCCGCTCACGGTGAGGCCTGTCACATTGTTTTTCTCACTTGCCGGAATAAGCGTGCTCAGCGTTCCGGCCGTTTTCACCTCGACGGTCTTCACCGTTGCTCCAGCAAAAGCTGGAGCGAGCATGGCCACAGCCGCCACCCAGCCAAGAGTAATCGTTTTTCTCATAATCAACATGTCATTTACAGTTATTCTGTGATTTTTCTCCAATCACAGCGCAAAATTAGTTCAAATAGCACTAATTTTGCAATACTATCAATAGAGATATTCTCAAATCCACTCTTTTTACAGACTAATGATGATAAGGTTCAACAGCGACTACATGGAGGGGGCACACCCCGCAATTCTAAAGCGACTAAGCGAAACTAACCTCACTAAAATAGACGGCTACGGCCTCGACGACTTTTGCAACAGCGCACGCGAGAAGATTCGCCAGGCTTGCCAGTGCCCAGACGCCAATGTGCAGTTTCTGGTGGGCGGCACGCAGACCAACGCCATTGTGATCGACGCCATTCTGTCGCACAACGAGGGTGTGCTGGCGTGCGAAACGGGGCACATCAACCAGCACGAGGCCGGGGCCATCGAGGCTTGCGGCCACAAAATCCTCACCCTCGAGCAGCAGGACGGCAAAATATCGTCGCTCACGCTGGCTCAGTATCTCAAAGACTTTTTTGGCAGCGGTTTTGGCTATGAGCACATTGTGGTGCCCAAGGCTGTGTATATCTCCAACCCCACGGAATACGGCACCGTGTACACCCTCAACGAGCTGCAAGACATCCGTGAGGTGTGCGACCGCTACGGCCTTATGCTGTATATGGACGGCGCGCGCATGGGCTATGGCTTGGCCGCAAGGCACAACGACCTGTGGCTGCCCGACATAGCGCGGCTGTGCGACGCCTTCTACATTGGCGGCACCAAGGTGGGCGCACTCTTTGGCGAGGCGGTGGTCATCACCAACCCCGCCATAAAGCTCACTCTGGGCTACATGAAAAACCGCGGCGCTCTGCTGGCCAAGGGCTGGCTGCTGGGGCTGCAGTTCGACACGCTGTTTACCGACGACCTGTACATGCGCATTTCGCGCAACGCCGTCGACAAGGCCATGCGCCTGCGCGAGGCTCTGGAGATGAAGGACTACCCGAT
>CALBLR010000231.1 GCA_937896015.1 uncultured Prevotellaceae bacterium
GCGGATTCGCTTTTTTATTTAGTCAGCGGTGCGCTGCGCTTTATCGCTTAGAGGCGCTGTAGCTCTTGGGAGTATAGTCGCGCGCCTCGGTGTAGGTGCTCTTGTTGAACGTGTAGGAGTCGGTGTGGGTTGTGCGGTTGGCAAAGTCGAATATTGCCTCGGGATTGATGGCATATCCCATGAAGCGCGTCTCGAAGTGCAGGTGGGGGCCAAAACTGCGGCCAGTGTTGCCGCTGAGGGCAATGGGCGTGCCGGCCTTAACATACTGGTTGGGGTGAACAAGGAAGCGCGACAGGTGGCCATAAACGGTCTCGAGCCCGTTGGCGTGGCGCACAATCACGTAGAAGCCAAATCCGCCACGCTCATACTTGGTGAGGCGCACCTTGCCGTCGAATGCGGCGCGCACGGTGTCGCCCATGGCGGCGCGCAGGTCCACGCCCTTGTGATAGCGGCCAAACTTGGGGCGGAAGCCATAGTGAGAGGTTACCACATTGCTCTTGACTGGCATGCGGTATTGACGCACGTTGATCACTCGGCTGTTGGGCACTTTGGCGTTTTTGTAGGGGTTCACCATGCCGCTTTCCCAGCCCTCGTTGTAGATGTCGGGTTCCGGCTCCACTTCCTCATAGAGGTCGTGGGCATATTTCTGTGCTTCTTCGAGTCGGATTTGGTCTTGAATGCGAGATTGCTTTGCCAGCAGGGCCGCATGGGCTTTGCGATAGTTAGACACCGATTGCAAATTTTGCGCTGTGGCCGATGACCACACTACCAGCGACGCGGCAGCAATGATTCCCGCACTGACTATTTTCCTTAAACTCATAAAATTTCCTTTCTTTTGATTTCTAAAAGTTTTCACCAGCTATGCAAAGGGGCTTGCACACTCCACGCGCTTCGCACTGAAATATTGGATGAAAACCGCCCGCGAAGGCGGCCTTTATTGCCAGTCTCTTCACATCATTTCACTGATTTTCTCAAATAAAACGTTCAAAATTAAGCATTTATTTTAAAACAGAGATCATCACACCGTATAAAAAGTGTAAATTTATGTCTAAATATCGCAATCACCAACACTCAAACACCTACGTCACAGCGTTTTAACCGTCATTACAACCAATCGGCACTAACAGAAGCTAAAAATAAGCGGCAAAATCATAACATTTCACACACATGCGCGTCTTTTTGCGCGTCAACTTATCTGGCCCCAATTCACCTCGTGGCCATATAGCTGCTGCAGGCGCGCTGCGAGGCGGCGGCCGGCGAGCGATGACAGCTCGGGGTCGGACTGCAGAAAGGCCTGGGCGTCGGCCCGCGCCATTTGCAGCACGGGTCCGTCGGTCGAGAGGTTAGATATCTTCAGGTTGAAGGCGATGCCGCTCTGCTGCGTGCCCTCCATGTCGCCAGGGCCGCGCTGGCGCATGTCTTCCTCGGCCACCACAAAGCCATCGTTGGTCTGCGTCATCACCTCAAGGCGGTGGCGCGTGTCGGCAGCCAATTTGAATTTGGTCATCAGAATGCAATACGACTGGTCGGCACCGCGCCCCACCCTGCCACGCAGCTGATGCAATTGCGACAATCCGAAGCGCTCGGAGTT
>CALBLR010000232.1 GCA_937896015.1 uncultured Prevotellaceae bacterium
GGCGGCGACAGCTACGACCGCTACATGGTGCGCATGAAGGAGATTGAGCAGTGCGTGAGCATCCTGCGCCAGTGCTGCGACATGCTCGAGAAGGAAGGCATCGAGGGCGAGTATTGCGCCAAGGTGCCAAAGCTCATCAAGCTGCCCGCCGGCCACTGGTATCAGCAGGTGGAGGCCAGCCGCGGCGCCTTCGGCGTGTATCTGGAGAGCGACGGCGACCCCAAGCCCTTCCAGAAGCCCTACCGCATGCACTTCCAGACCCCGTGCTTCAACCTAATCGGCGTGGTCGACCTCACCTGCAAGGGCAACATGATAGCCGACCTCATCACCATCACGGCCTCGATCGACTATGTGATCCCCGACATCGACCGCTGATGCGTGAGCCGAAAACAAAACTCAGTATTCCCCGAATCAAAGAAACAATATAATAAGAGAAAAAAGATATGTTCGACTTTGGAATAGTCACAAATTGGATCGACGAGCTGCTCAACGGCTTCATGCCCTCTTGGCTCGCAACCACCGTGGAGTGCGCCCTTGTGGGAGTGATGCTGCTGGTGATGTATTCGCTGCTGGCAATATTCTACATCTTCTATGAGCGCAAGGTGTGCGCGTGGTTCCAGTGCCGCCTCGGCCCCATGCGTGTGGGCCCCTGGGGCGTGCTGCAGGTGTTTGCCGACGTAATCAAGATTCTGCTCAAAGAGCTCATCACGCTGTGGAACACCGACCGCCTGCTCTTCGCCCTCGCCCCCTATCTGGTGATAGTGGCGTCGTTCCTGGTGTTTGCCTGCCTGCCTTGGGGCAAAGGCCTGCAGGTGATTGACTTCAACGTGGGCGTGTTCTTCATGATGGCCGCCTCGTCGCTGGGCGTGATTGGCATCTTGCTGGCCGGCTGGTCGAGCAACAGCAAGTACACCCTGATAGGCGCCATGCGCAGCGGCGCGCAGATGATTAGCTACGAGTTGTCGATAGGCCTGGCCATGCTGTGCATAGTGTGCCTGGCCGGCACCATGAGCGTGAGCGGCATAGTCGAGGCCCAGGCCGACGGCTGGTTCCTGTTCCGCGGCCACATCCCCGCCGTCATCGCATTCATCATCTACCTTATTGCCGCCACCGCCGAGACCAACCGCGGCCCGTTCGACCTTCCCGAGGCCGAGCACGAGCTCACGGCAGGCTACCACACCGAGTATTCAGGCATCCACTTCGGCTTCTTCTATCTGGCCGAATACCTCAACCTGTTCATCGTCTCGGGCATCGCCTCGCTGCTCTTTCTGGGCGGCTGGATGCCATTCCACGTGCCGGGCTGGGACGGCTTCAACGCCATCATGGACTATGTGCCCTCGGTGGTGTGGTTCCTTGGCAAGGCCGTGCTGGTGTCATTCATCATCATCTGGTTCAAGTGGTCGTTCCCCCGTGTGCGCATCGACCAGATGCTGGCACTCGAGTGGCGCTACCTCATGCCCATTGGCCTTTGCAACCTCGTGATCATGGCCCTTGTGGTGAGCATGCAGTGGTATTTTTAATGGCTAAAACATCAATTAGATATTTAGACAACCTGACTTAGAGATTATAGACCCTATTTCAATTTTCTAAAATGTTATGAACGATAATTTTGGAAAAATCACTCAAGTAATCGGACCTGTGGTCGACATTACTTTCGAAGGAGCCGACGCCAAAGTTCCCGAAATCTACACGGCACTCACCGTGCAGCGCGAGGACGGCAGCGATCTGGTTCTGGAGGTGGAGCAGCACATCGGCGAGAACACCGTGCGCTGCGTTGCTATGGATAGCACCGACGGTCTGCAGCGAGGCACCCAAGTGAAAAACCTTGGACAGCCTATCTCTGTACCTACAGGTGAACAGGTCAAGGGACGCCTGCTCAACGTTATTGGGCAGCCCATTGATCACCTCACAGACATCAAAGAGGGCAGCCGCCGCGCCATTCATCAGCCGGCGCCCGCCTTCTCCGATCTGTCAATCTCACAAGAGATTCTTTACACTGGCATCAAGGTCATCGACCTCATCGAGCCCTTCTCAAAGGGCGGCAAGATTGGTCTGTTTGGCGGTGCCGGCGTGGGCAAAACCGTGCTTATCATGGAGCTTATACACAACATCGCCCAGGGCCACAACGGCTTCTCGGTGTTCACTGGTGTGGGCGAGCGCACGCGCGAGGGCAACGACCTGCTGCGCGAGATGATTGGCAGCGGCGTCATCAAGTATGGCGACAAGTTTAAAAAGGATATGGAAGAGGGCAAGTGGGTGCTCGAAGACGTCGACATGGACCAAGTGCAGCAGTCGCAGGCCACCCTCGTGTTCGGCCAGATGAATGAGCCGCCGGGTGCGCGTCTGCGCGTGGCCCTGTCGGGCCTCACCGTGGCCGAGCAGTTCCGCGACCAGGACGGCGGCGGCAAAGACATCCTGCTGTTCATGGACAACATCTTCCGCTTCACCCAGGCAGGCTCTGAGGTGTCGGCCCTGCTGGGCCGCATGCCGTCGGCTGTGGG
>CALBLR010000233.1 GCA_937896015.1 uncultured Prevotellaceae bacterium
CGCAGCCCACTCAGTGGGTTGCGGATTTTCATTATGCCATTGCCCCCCCCCTCCTCCAGCATTGATTGCCGGTGTGGCAAAGCCAGGGACGTTCTGTCAGGGCTCGGCGTCGTCGGCTTGGGGCTTGGCGTCTTCCATAAATGAGTCCTTGAATCCCAGAAAGTATAGCACGCCGTCGATGCCTATGGTGGAGATGCTCTGGCGGGCCGTGGCCTTCACTTTGGGCTTGGCGTGGAAGGCTATGCCGAGTCCGGCCGTTTGCAGCATAGGCAGGTCGTTGGCTCCGTCGCCCACGGCAATGGTTTGTGCAATGTTCACGTTTTCCACCTGTGCCAGCAGGCGCAGCAGCTCGGCTTTGCGCTTGCCGTCGACCACCTCGCCCACATATCGGCCAGTGAGGCGGCCGTCCTTTATTTCAAGCTCGTTGGCATACACATAGTCGATGCCGTATTTTGCCTTCAGATAGTTGCCGAAATAGGTGAATCCGCCCGACAGAATGGCAATTTTGTAGCCAGTGCGCTTCAGCACCGACATCATGCGGTCCACGCCCTCTGTGATGGGCAGGTGCTCGGCAATGTCCTTCATCACGCTCTCGTCGAGGCCCTTCAGCAGGGCCACGCGCTCGGTGAAGCTCTCCTTGAAGTCGATTTCACCGCGCATGGCGCGAGCCGTGATAGCCTTCACCTTGTCGCCCACGCCGGCGCGCATGGCCAGCTCGTCGATAACCTCGGTCTCAATCAGCGTGCTGTCCATGTCGAAGCATATCAGTCGGCGGCAGCGGCGATACATGTTGTCTTCCTGCAGCGATATGTCGAAGCCCAGCTCGTTGCTCAGGCGCATGAATTCGCTTTGCATGGCAGCCTGGTTCTGAATGTTGCCGCGCACCGAGAACTCGATGCACGACTTGCGCCCCTGCTGCGCGGCAGCGTCAAGCGGAATGCGGCCGGTGAGGCGGCGTATGGCGTCGATGTTGAGCTTCTGTGCGGCCACCACGCCTGTTACTGCCGATATTTGTTCGGCAGTGATGGTGCGGCCCAGAATTGTGATTATGTAGCGGTTGCGCCCCTGGTTTTTCACCCACAGCGCATAGTCGGCGTCGGTGATTGGGGTGTAGCGGATTTCCACATTCATTTCCGAGGCTTTGAAAAACAGCTCCTTCATGATTTCTCCGCTCTTGTCGCTTGTGGTCATAAACATAATGCCCAGCGACAGAGTGTGGTGTATGTCGGCCTGGCCGATGTCCATGATTGTGGCCCCGTATTTGCCAAGAATGGCGGTGAGGCTCGATGTTACGCCGGGCTTGTCGTGGCCCGATATGTTGATGAGAATCAGTTCGTTTTCAACTGTAGGTTCCATATTTGTTTCGATGTAATATATATGTGGCGGCATCAGCTGCGCCATGAAAATCTGTTCTAAATAGCTAATGAAATAACAAAATTAGCCATTTTTCGTCCAAAATCGGGTCTTGGACCAAACTTTTTTCAAACTTTTTTCATTGCCGATTTTAACATTTGCCGTCCATAGGCCAAATCTTAAATTTTCAGGGTCTGTGGCATGCGCTTGGCGTGCTTGAAACCGTTTGCTGGTCGCAGTGTTAACACGTTAAGTTAATTTCCGCGACGAATTAAATATTGCCTAAAAAGGTCCCGTGTGTAATACTTGAAATTTCAGGATTTTATGTTTTGTTACACTCGCTGCATTTGTCTGAAAAAGATTTTTGTGCTAACTTTGCACCCAGTTTAAGCCGCGCCGGCAAGAGCATTAAGCTATATGGCGCGCATTGGCTGAGGCCCACGCTACAATCGCCCTCAGCTTAGCCGAAAATCGGCAAAGGCCGCTTGCCTCCGCCCTGTGAGAGAGCGTGAGGGGCAAAATTCTGAAAGTGTGACACGGCCTTCAAGTGTAACTTAAATAAATTTCTCATGAGGAAATCACTGGTCACAATCGTGACAATTGCATTTTTCCTGCTACTCACATCAGCCTACAGCACAACGCCTGCCGACGGCCGTGTCGGCTACCAGGCACCAAACATCAGTTTAAGCAACCGCTACGCCTCGCTATCGACCGGGGCATTGAAGGGGGAGGATGTGTTAATCACATTCTGGTCGACCGCCAACCCCGAGTCGCGAATCAGCAACATGCGCTACGACCGCATTTGCAAGGCAGCCCAGGGCCGCATCAGGCACTTGTCGGTGAACCTTGACCGCAGCAGCGGTGTGTGCGCCTTAGCCAGCCGCCTCGACGGTCTGCAGCCGTCAAGCGTGTTTCACCCCGCCGCCGGCGATAAGCGCGACCGCCTTCAAGAGCAGTGGCGCCTCGGCGGCGGCGACAGCTGCAAGTCGTTTCTCATCGACCCTTCGGGCAAAATAGTCGCAGCCAATCCGCTGCCTGGCCAGCTGCAGCGCATTTAGTCGGGCATAAAAGCAAGCGGCAGTCCCGCTCCCTATGCGTATGGGGGGGACGGGACTGCCGCTTTTTATTGCCGTGTGGCATTGCTGGCTTGCAGCCTTACTTTATGGTGATCTCGTCGTGGGCCACAGTGCATTCGCAGTAGTGGCATTGCAGCACCATGCTTGCGCGGTCTATCACGCGGAAGCGGGTGTGCATCGGCTCGTTGTTGGTGATGCACTTGGGGTTGTTGCACTTCACTATGTCCACCAGCTCGTCGGGCAGCTCCACGGTGTGCTTGTCCACCACCTCATAATTCTTAATCACGTTTATCACAGCCTTGGGGGCTATGAGCGCTATGCGGTTGAGTGTGGCCACGGGCAGCTCCACGTCGGCGATTTTTATGATGCCCTTTTTGCCCATCAGCTTGCTGTCGAGGTTGAATCCTATGGTCACGCTGTTGGTGAGTTTCTGTATGCCCAGCAGGTTCACCACGCTGAACAGCGACTCCGATGGTATGTGGTCG
>CALBLR010000234.1 GCA_937896015.1 uncultured Prevotellaceae bacterium
GCAAGGAATATGTGATGCAGGACGGCGACATAGTGGTGTTCCGCTTCAACGTGTAGCTTGCCCGCCGGCAAGGCAAAAACAATAAAAATCCCTCAATGAGTGATGATTTCGGTGGATTTTGTCACTCATTGAGGGACTTTTTTCGCTTGTTTGCAAGCCGGCTAATAGTTCATGCCAAAGCACCAGAGTGGCACAACTATGCCGTGGCCCGACTCAATGTCGTCTCTCACAATGCGGCCGTTGTCAATCCCCTCTATTTGCTGGCGTCCTTTTTTTTTGCCCCCTATTTCAAAGGTGTATCCGCCTGCCACAAAGTCGGAAACCTTTGAGGCGCATACGCGTTGGTTCACACGCATTTGATTGTAGAAAAAAGTTTCCCTTATGTTGCCAATGTTTGGCGCTGATGTCAATGCGTTTATTAAACTTGGGTTGTCGATATACACCTTTTCAACTTTGCCCAGATTGCGCATGCCCGAAGTGTCGTCTCTGAGCAGACCTATCATGCCCGCCCGCTCAAGATACACCAGATAGTCGGGAACGTTGTTCTTGCTTACGCCTATCTCGGTGGCCAGGTTGTCGATGCTTGGTTTGAAGGGGGCAAGTTCGGCCAGAATGCCAAGCATGCGCTTTAGTTTGCGGGCTGTCGCCGCTTTCATGTCGGCATATTGTGGAATGTCTACCTCCACCGTCTGGTCCACGACTTGCGCCATTCTCTGTGCGAATCCTCCCTCCAAAGCAAATGGATAGTAGCCGTGCAGCAGGTAGTCTCTGAAAAGCGGCAGCGGATGTTCTATTTCGGGTATGATGACTTTGTGGTCAAGTATCTCGTCGAGTGAGTATGCCCTGCTGTCGATGTTGTGAAACAGTTTTAGGTATTCGCGGAACGAAAGTCCCTGCATTTCATACATCAGTGCCCTGCGGCTAAGGTCGGCTTCGCCGCGTTTGATGTCGAGCACCGACGAGCCGGTGAACACCACGTTGAGCTGCGGATGGGTGTCGTATATCTGCTTCAGCTCCCTGCTCCAACCGCTGTATTTGTGAATCTCGTCAATATACAGGTGTGAGCCTCCCTCCTTTATCAAATCGTCGGCAAGGTCGGTCAGGGAGTGGTTGGCAAAATAGATGTTGTCGGCCGACACATAGAGGCTCGTTTTGTCGCTGGAAATGCGCTTGATGCGTTGTAGCACCATCGTTGATTTTCCCACACCGCGCGGGCCGGTGATGCCCACCAGGCGGCTGCCCCAGTCAATGTCATGGTATTTATAACGCGTGAATGCAGTGGGCGTGTGCCTGAGCAGCGCCTGCATATATTCATATAATTTATTGTCAATCATGTGATTTTTTTGTTAGTCGCTGTAAAGGTACAATAAAAATCCCTCAATGAGTGATAATTCCGGTGAATTTTGTCACTCATTGAGGGGTTTTTTCCGTTGGCGGTGTGTTGTCAGTCGGTGGTGGTGCGACGCAGCGCTGGCACGGCAAATGCCAGTGCAAGCACCGCCGCCGTCACAAATGTGATGGCCGTGCTGTGCATTATGCTGCCCATGCCCACCAGCGGCGACACCATGCCTCCGGCCACGAAGCCCACCGCGCCAAACAGCGCCGAGGCTGTTCCAGCCTCCTCGCGCGCGCAGTCGAGGGCAAGGGTGGTCGATGCCGTGAGGGTGAACCCCACCGACACAAGCATCATGTCGAGCAGCACCTCATACACCGCCAGGCCTGCATCGGCCACCAGCGCCATGCTCACAAGCAGGCTGCATGTGAGCATTCCGGTGCAGCTCACCTTAACGCAAGTGGTGGCGCGGCGAAACTTCATGCTGCTTATGGCGCCCACGGCCAGGCAGGCGCCGTTGACTCCGAACACTATGCTGTAGCCCAGCGGGCTGAGGCCGTAGTGCTCCTGAACAATGAATGGAGAGGAAGCGATGTTGCCAAACAGGATGGCCAGCGCAGCTGCCTGGTGCAGCACATAGAGCATGTAGGTGCGGTTGCGCACCACCACGCCAAACAGCTTGAACGTGGCTGGCAGGCTGCGGGTGGTGCGGCGCTCCAAAGGCAGCGACTCGCGTATAAACCAGCTGCCGGCCATCAGCACTATTCCCACCATAAGCAGCAGCATAAATATTACGCGCCAGCCGCCGTGGTCAACCAGCGCGCCGCCGGCCACAGGGGCCATGATGGGCGCAATGCCGTTGATGGCGCCCGTGATGCCCAAAATCTTCATCAGCTCGCGGCCGCTATACATGTCGGTGGCCACCGAGCGTGAAATCACTATGCCGCCCGCTCCGGCGAAGCCCTGCACAAAGCGCAGCGCCACAAACACCTGTATGGTGGGCGAGAACAGAATGGCCGTGCTTGAGGCCACAAACAGCACCAGCGAGGCCATAAGCGGACGGTGGCGCCCATACTTGTCGCTAAGTGGCCCAAACAGCAGCTGTCCGGCCGCGAGGCCGAGCATGCTTGCCATGAGTCCGGCCTGCACCAGTGTGATGGTGGTGTGGAAATACGTCACCATCGACGGCAGGCTGGGCACATACATGTCGGTCACAAACGGCCCGAATGCGGTGAGCATTCCAAGCATAATTAGTAGGAAAATCTTGTATCTCATATTTGTGTCACCTGTTGAATTAGGGCTGCAAAGTTACCAACATTGCAGCAGCGATGCAAAATCTGCATAGCCATGCATCGACAAAATCAGCCATTTTATCGACAAAATCCATTTTCGGCGGAGTAAAACGCGGCAAGCATTGCAACCCGTGAGCAGCATGCCGCATCCATCCCCACCCAAAAAAACTTAAATTAGAGATGCTCTGCAAAATACTGAAGAATTTAGGCAATAAATCAGCTGTCTTACCTGCCTGTGTGAGCCACTTAGCAGTGGCTACAGGTCCAGGTGCCATAAGGGCCTAATCCCAAAAATAGGCATTAATTTGGGATTAGGACACTTTTTGCGTTGCTTAGAATTGTGGGGGCTACTTTACTATGCGGCGCTCCACGTTGTAGCGCGGGCGGTGCTTCACTTCGATATAGATTTTGCCTATGTACTCGCCCACGATGCCAAGGCCCAGCAGTATGCAGCCGCCCACAAACCATATCGACAGTATGAGCGACGACCAGCCCCATGCGGTGTGGCCGGTGAAGTGGTTGTAGAGCACGTAGATGAGTATTATAAGGGCTATGGCCATAAACACCAGGCCAAGCGAGAACACCATGCGCACTGGCTTGATGCTGAACGAGGTGATGCCGTCGATGGCAAAGTTCACCATCTTGGCCAGCGGGTATTTGCTGACGCCGGCCGTGCGCTCGGCGCGGTCGTAGTAGACGCAGGTTGAGCGGTAGCCAATGAGTGGCACAATGCCGCGCAAAAACAAGTTGCGCTCCCTGTACTCGCACAGCTGCTGCACTGCCCGCGCGCTCATCAGGCGGAAGTCGGCGTGGTTATACACCGACTTCACTCCCAGGCGGCGCATAAGGTGGTAGAAGGCCTGGGCCGACTTGCGCTTGAACCACGTGTCGGTGCTGCGGTCGCGGCGCACGCCATACACCACATCGCAGCAGTCGTCGGCATAGTGGCGCACCATGTCGGGTATCACGTGAATGTCGTCCTGCAGGTCGGCGTCGATGCTCACAATGGCGTCGCCCATTGCCGCCGCCGTCTCAAGGCCGGCCATGAGGGCGTTCTGGTGGCCGCTGTTGGCCGCCAGCTTAAGGGCGCACACGTGCTGCCCGCCGTCGGCCAGCCGCTCCATGAGCGGCCAGGTGCCGTCGCGCGAGCCGTCGTCCACATACAGCAGCCGGCTGCGGCTGCCGTCAATCAGCCCGTCGGCGGCCATCTGCCTCATCAGCTCCGACAGCCGCTGGTGGGTGGTGGGCAGCGCCTCCTCTTCGTTGTAGCAGGGTACCACTATTATCAATGCCGTTGTTGCCATTGCGCTTATATTGGTGTTAAGGGTTTATCACTGAGCAAATATAACACAAATTCGCGTATCTGCACAGGCAGCGGGGTCAGAATTTTTTGCGGCCGCGCAGGTAGTAGTCCACAATTATGTTGCACTGGCAGTGTGGCATGGTGCGCAGCAGGTTGCTGGCCGGGAAGTCGGTGTAGTGGCCGGCCATGCGGCGGTAGTCGCGGTGTGCCTTGAGGATGGCCTTTGCGTCGCCAAAGTGGCCTTTGAGCACGGCCATGGCCAGCGCGGCGGTGTCATACACCAGCCGGCGCACGAATATCAGCCTGCGCCCCTCGCGCTCGGGCAGGTTTTTGCGCAGCAGCAGCAGATTGTTGCGGAAGTTTAGGTAGGTCTTGCGAGGGTTTCCCTGCGGCAGGCTGCCGCCGCCCAGGTGGTAGACGCGGCTTTGCGGCACCATGCTGATGTCGTAGCCAGCGCGGTGTATGCGCCAGCACAGGTCTATCTCCTCCATGTGGGCGAAGAAGCGCTTGTCGAGGCCGCCCACCTGCATGTAGAGCTGGCTGCGCACCATCAGGCATGCGCCCGTGGCCCAGAATATGCTTGCCGGCTCGCCGTCATACTGGCCGTGGTCGTCTTCTATCGAGTCGAATATGCGGCCGCGGCAAAATGGGAAGCCGTGCTTGTCGATGAATCCGCCGGCCGCTCCGGCATATTCAAACATCTGCCGGCTGTCCTGGCGGTCCTGCAGCAGCTTGGGCTGCACGGCGCCCACCTGCGGGTGGCCCTCCATGTAGGACAGCAGCGGCTCTAGCCACCCCTCGGGTGTGCGCACGTCGCTGTTGAGCAGCACGGTGTAGGGGTAGCGCGTGAGCTCGATGCAGCGGTTGTAGCCCTCGGCGAAGCCGTAGTTCTGGTCGAATTTCAAGGTCTTCACCTCCGCAAACTCCTGTGTCATCACCTCGAGGCTGTTGTCGGTGCTGCCGTTGTCGGCCACTATCACATCGGCCACTTTGGCATTGGTGTTGGCCACCACGCTGGGCAGGTAGCGCCGCAGCAGCTCGGCGCCGTTCCAGTTGAGAATGATTACTGCTACTTTTTTGCTGTCGTTGTTCATTGCTTTTGCTGTTGAGTCTTTTCATCTGCGGTGCCGGCCGGATATTGCACCTTGCGCTTCCATCGGTTGTGGGTCCACAGCCAGTAGGGCGGTTCGGCCACAATGCGCCGTTCAAGCAGGCGCGCGTAGCGGTCGGTGATTTCGCCCTGCGGCAGCGATGCGGGGTCGTCGCATATGGGCACCACCGTGCCCTCG
>CALBLR010000235.1 GCA_937896015.1 uncultured Prevotellaceae bacterium
AGCGATATGCCCATGAGGCCGGCCTGCACCAGAGCCTTGAGGTTGGCCTCGGTGCCGCTTGCATAGCGCACGCGGCCGTTTTCGTGGTGCGGGCCTTCGAGGTCAACGTCTTTTGCGTTGGGGGCCACGATGTCGCCGCTAATCTCGCCTGCTATCTCAAGCACCTTTTCGTAGGAGTCCATTGCGTCCTCGAAGCTGAACGGGGCGTAGTCATACTTCTCGCACTCGGTGAAGTTGCGCTCGCGCAGTGTCACAATCTTCTTCATCAGCGGATGATTCAGATAATACTGGAGCGCCTTATTGTCGTTATAGAAATTTGCCATTGTTTGTGTTTGTGCTGATTACTTAGAGTTCTTTTTGTAATACTTGATGAGGCGCGGAATCACATCTTCCACATTGCCCGTAATCACGTAGTCGGCAATGTTGTTGATGGGCGCGTTGGGGTCGCTGTTGATTGACACTATTATCGAACTGTCCTGCATGCCGGCCACGTGCTGAATCTGGCCCGAGATGCCGCAGGCAATATACAGCTTGGGACGCACCGTGACGCCTGTCTGGCCAATCTGGCGCTCGTGCTCGGTGAAGCCGGCGTCAACTGCGGCGCGCGAGGCTCCAACCTCGCCGCCCAGCGTCTCGGCCAGCTCATAGATGAGCTTGAAGTTCTCCTTGCTGCCCACGCCATAGCCGCCGGCCACGATGATGGGCGAGTTTTTGATGTTGATTTTCGACTTCTCCACCTCGCGGTCGATGATTTTCACCACATAGCTGGCCTCGTCGATGTATTTCTTCGGGTCGAGGTCCACCACCACGCCCTTGTAGTTGGGGTCGAGGATTTCCTTCTTCATCACGCCCTCGCGCACGGTGGCCATTTGCGGACGGTGCTCGGGGTTGACGATGGTGGCCACAATGTTGCCGCCGAATGCGGGGCGGATCTGGTAAAGCAGGTCCTTATACTCCTTTTTGCTGATGGGGTCGGTGTGGTCGCCTATCTCCAGTGCGGTGCAGTCGGCGGTGAGGCCGCTGTGCAGGCACGACGACACGCGCGGGCCCAGGTCGCGGCCAATGGTGGTGGCGCCCATGAAGCATATGCGCGGCTCAATCTCCTTAAACAGGTTGATCACGGCCTGGCTGTGGGGCAGCGAGGTGTAGGGATACAGACGGCCGTCCTGCACCTTGTAGACCACATCCACGCCGTAGGGGAACAGCTGGTTTTCGATGCCATCAAGCTTGTCGCCAATCACAAGCGCTTCGAGCTTTATGCCGAGTTGCGAGGCAAGGGCGCGGCCCTTGGTGAGGAGCTCAAGGCTCACGTCGGCCACGCGGCCCTCATCATACTCGCAGTATACTACTAAATTATTCTTGTCTTCCATTTTTGTGTTCTGAGAAAAAGATTGAATGTGTGTTAGCCGATAATGTGGTCGGCGATGAGTTCCTTCACAAGGCCTTCGAGCTGGGCCTCGTCGGCGCCGTCGAGGCGCTTGGCCTCCTTGGCCTGGAACACCACGTTGACCACCGTCTTAACTTTGGTGGGCGAGCCCTTGAGGCCAATCTGTTCGGGGTCGGCCTTGATGTCGGCTGCGCTCCACTCGCCCAGCTGCAGATAGCTGCGGCTGTCCACCAGCTGCTGCACTTTCTCGTCAAGCTTGGCCTTCTCGCTGGGAGTGGCCGCATACTTGAACTTCTGCACCAGGCGCGCGTTGCGCGGGCGGCAGGCATCGGCTGTGCCGTTCACGGTCACCACCAGGGGCAGCGGTGCCTCCACGGTTTCAAATCCGCGCTCAATGCGGCGCTTAATCACGGCTTTGCCGCCTTCCACCTTCACGCTTTCGGCATAGGTCACCTGCGGCATGCCCAGCTTCTCGGCCACCTGCGGGCCCACCTGGGCTGTGTCGCCGTCGATGGCCTGGCGGCCGCCTAAAATGATGTCCACCTTGCCAATGTGGCGGATTGCCGTGGCAAGCGCATATGAGGTGGCAAGCGTGTCGGCGCCGGCAAGCGCGCGGTCGGTGAGCACGATGCCGGTGTCGCCGCCGCGATACAGACTCTCACGAATCATCTCGGCTGCGCGCGGCAGGCCCATGGTGAGCAGTGTGATTTTAGAGCCGGGATTCTGTTCTTTTAGTTGTAAAGCCTGCTCCAGGGCGTTGAGGTCTTCGGGATTGAAGATTGCCGGCAGGGCCGCACGGTTGATGGTGCCATCGGCCTTCATCGCATCTTTACCAACATTACGAGTGTCGGGCACTTGTTTGGCCAACACAACGATATTCAAACTCATAATAATTTAGATGTTATGTTTAGTTTTTATATTAATGCTTGCATATGGCCCGCGCAGAGCTGTTGCAAATGGGGGTGCGCAGGCGGTGGTTTCTCTACGTCGCACAAAAAACCATTAAATATTCGCAAATTTACGCAAAAGCGCACACAACTCAAAGATGTTCAGCCGTCAATTAAAAATAATTAAGTTTTGCCCCAGCCTCGCGGCGCGCCTCTTGCGCAGGGCTGCCTACTGCTTGGCGGCATCGGCCGCATCGCCTCCCCACAGCTGGTCCATGCGCGCCTTCATGCGGTCCTCGGCCGGGTTGGGGCAGGCATGCCACAGCTTGGCGCGGCCAATCTCGGCCGGCAGGTAGTCCTGGCGCACGAAGTGGCCGGGATAGTCGTGGGCATACTTGTAGTCCTTTCCATAGCCAAGCTCCTCCATTAGCTGCGTGGGAGCGTTGCGCAGGTGCAGCGGCACAGGCACGTTGCCCGTCTGCTTCACCAGCTGCAGGGCCGAGTTGATGGCCATGTAGGCCGAGTTGCTCTTGGGCGATGTGGCCAGATACACCGCACACTCGCTGAGCGGAATGCGCCCCTCGGGCCAGCCTATCTTGCTCACCGCGTCGAATGCCGCGTTGGCCAGCAGCAGCGCGTTGGGGTTGGCCAGTCCAATGTCCTCGGCGGCCGATATCACCATGCGCCGTGCAATGAACTTCGGGTCCTCTCCGCCGGCAATGAGGCGGGCCAGCCAGTAGACGGCCGCATCGGGGTCGCTGCCGCGAATCGACTTGATGAAGGCCGAAATTATGTCGTAGTGCATCTCGCCGTTCTTGTCGAAGGCAAGCGGGTTTTGCTGTAGCCTCGACGTCACTATCTCATCGTTGATCACAAACGGCTCGTGTGTGCTGAGCGACTGCATAATCAGGTCGAGAATGTTGAGCAGCTTGCGCGCGTCGCCGCCCGAGAAGCGCAGCAGCGCGCCGGTCTGCTCGATGCGCACCTCCCGGTCGGCAAACATGCGGTCGGTCTGCACCGCGCGGTGCAGCAGCTCCAGCAGGTCGTCCTTGCCAAGTGGGTTGAGCACATACACCTGCGCTCGCGACAGCAGCGGCCTTATCACCTCAAACGACGGGTTCTCGGTGGTGGCGCCGATCAGCGTCACAGTGCCGTCTTCCACCGCCCCCAGCAGCGAGTCTTGCTGCGACTTGCTGAAGCGGTGAATCTCGTCGATAAACAGAATGGGACGCCCCTTCGAGAACATGCTCATCTGGTCGGCGCGGCAGCGCGCTATCAGGTCGCGCACCTCCTTCACGCCGGCCGTGACCGCGCTCAGCGTGTAGAATGGCACCTTGGTCTGCTCGGCAATGATTTTGGCCAACGTGGTCTTGCCCACGCCCGGCGGGCCCCACAGAATGAACGACGATATGTTGCCCGTCTCAATCATGCGGCGAATCACCGCCCCCTGGCCCACAAGGTGCTTTTGCCCTATGTAGTTGTCGAGCGAGGTGGGCCGCATCCGCTCGGCCAATGGTTCGAATTTCACTGTATGCCTTTCCTTGAATTGTGAATTATTATGTTTCGCAACGCTAATTTAGCCCAAAAAATCCACTGTGGCAAGCGCCCGCCCCCCGAAATCACGCCGCCCGCTGGTGGGAGCGCGGAAATTGCAGCGCTATCGACATCGCCACGGCGGCGGCCAGCGCCCACGCATAGTACTGGTAGGGCAGGAAGGCCACAGGGCTCACCTTGGCCAGTCCGGCCGCCAGCAGCGACTGCGCCCCGTAGGGGATGATGCACTGAGTGATGCACGAGCATGTGTCGAGCAGGCTGGCCACCTTGCGCGGGTCGAGGCCGAAGGTCGACGCTATGCTGCGCGAAATCTTGCCCACGGTGATGATGGCAATGGTGTTGTTGGCCGTGCACACGTTCACCAGGCTCACCAGCACGGCCACCACTGCCTGGGCGCCGCGCGTGCCGTGGATGCGCCGCGTGAGCAGCCCTATGATGTATCTTATGCCGCCGTTGTGGCTAATCACCTCCAGCAGGCCCGCAGCAAGCAGGGTGACTATTATCAGGTCGCTCATGTCCTTTATGCCGCCTCCCATGGTGGTGCACAGGTCAATGAGGCTGTGGCTGCCTGCGGCCAGAATCAGGCAGCTGGCAATGCCCACCGACAGCACCACCAGCACGTTGACTCCCGCCACAGCCAGCGCTATCACCACCAGGTAGGGCAGCACCAGCTGCCACTGGGCCACGGGGTGGGGCGTGTAGGGCACCGCACCGCCTGCGCCGCCTATGGTGGCATACACTGCCAGGGTGACAAGTGCTGCGGGCAGGGCTATCCACAGGTTGGCCTTGAACTTGTCGTTCATCTTCACGCGCAGGTTGCGCGTGGCGGCTATTGTGGTGTCGGAAATAAACGACAGGTTGTCGCCGAAAAACGAGCCTCCAAGCACCACCGACACGAAAAACGGCACGCTGCCGCCCGTGGTGAGCGCCAGCTGCTGGGCAAACGGCGTGAGGGCCACCACAGTGCCCACCGAGGTGCCTATCGACATGGATATGAAGCACGCCGTGAGAAACATGCCGGGCAGCAGAAACCACGACGGCAGCACGCGCAGCGCCAGGTCGACTGTGGCGTCGACCGCTCCGATGCCGTTGGCAAGAGCCGAAAACGCCCCTGCCATGATAAAAATCCATATCATGTAGAGGATGTTGCTGTTGGCCGCGCCAGCCGAGAACACCTCGATGCGTTCGGTCACCTTCATGCGCGGCATTGTGGCCATGGCCCACACCGAGGCCACGATGAAGGCTATCGACAGCGGCATCTTGTAGAAGTCGCCGATAGCCGCCGACACTGCCACATAAAGCAGCAGAAACACGATGATGGGCGAGAGGGCGAGCAGTCCCTTGCCATGACCCACCATCACCCCTTGGCCGCCGCCAGCGGTGGCTGAGTGATGCAGATTGTCCATAAAGTGATTTTTTGCAGTTAGAATAATATGCTTTTATAATAATGTTGTAGATTGAACTGCAAAATTACTTCATAATTTCGTATCACACAAAAAATAATTGTGCAGCCAATTGTGCGTGCTGAGGGGGTCAATGCTTCACGTTGGCCCACTCGGTGTAGGCACGCGTTTCGCGGAACGTGATCACCGGTGTCACCTTGGCCAGGGTGTCGCGGTTCACCACCGACTTTTGCGGCAGCCCATTCACCAGCTCGGGCTTCAGCCAGCTGTTGTCCCACAGGTTCACGTTGTGGCCCATCACCATCTGGCACAGGCTCACATCGCTGTAGGGCTCGTGGCGCTGCTCCACATCGGTGCTGTAGGTCATGTTTTGCAGCCACAGTTTGGTGTAGGTGGAGTTTGGCTGGTTAATCAGTTTGTCTCTCACCGAGTTGACAATGCTGTTGCGCTCTTTTGGCTCAAGCGAGTTGGTCATGCGGCTCACCACCCTCAGCGCATAGTGCGCCACGGCCACATTCTCGATGGCAATCTGCACCGCCACTGCGCTCATGGCGCGCACGTTCTCCACCAGCTTGCCCGGCACCTCAATCTCTTTCTCGTCATCGTCGGGCTCTTTTAGCTTTCCATCATCGCCTATCACCCAAACTATCGTCTCCTTGTGTGGCTTCAGCTTTTTCTCAATGCGCTTATCGAGGTCGCTGAGCATGGTGCGCAGCTGGCCAGAGTTGGGATATTTGCGGCCAAACAGCAGCAGGAATATCAAGTGCTTCTGTATGCCGTCGAAGTCGCAGCCCTTTTTGTTGAATATTGGTGTGTTGGCAATGTAGTGCAGCTTGTCGGGCTTTATCGAGTCGGCCACCACGTCGCTGGTGATGCGCGTCTTAGAGCTGTTCATCCTGAAGTTTAGCTCCTCAAGCACCTGCTGCAATATGTAGGATATGCGCTCCAGCAAGTCCTTGTCGTTGCAGAATATGCGGTAGTCGTCGCGGTAGCGCAATATCTCGTAGTCCTCGTCAATTTGCTCCTCGTCAAACATCTGTTGCAGCCGCTCGTGCAGCATCAGGTCGGCATAGCCTAGCACTATTTCGGCCACCACATCGAATGCGCTGCTGCCCTGCGGGATGCCAATGTTGCGCCCTTGCTGCATGTCGCTGAGGCACGTGATAATGCCGCGGGCAATGTCGTGGTTGGCGTTGGTGGCCTT
>CALBLR010000236.1 GCA_937896015.1 uncultured Prevotellaceae bacterium
CTGCGGTCGTCGGCTATCACCCACAGTGCGTCGGCCAGCAGCAGCGACTGGGCCACATCGTGGCTCGAGAGCAGCACCGCCTTGCCCTGATTGCGCGCCAGCGTGTGCAGCAGCCGCATCACCCTTATGCGGCTGGCCACATCGAGAAACGCCGTGGGCTCGTCGAGCACAATTATTGGCGTCTCTTGGGCTATGGCGCGGGCAATCATGGCCTTCTGCCGCTCGCCGTCGCTCAGCTGCGCCAGGTGGCTTTGCGCCTTGTGCTCCATGCCCACGCTGGCAATGGCGTGTGCCACCGCCTCGCGGTCGTGGCCCGACAGCCGTCCCAGAAACCCGGTGTGTGGCTGCCTGCCAAGTTCCACCAGCTCGGTCACGGTGAGTCCGCCGGCTGCGATGCGCTCGGTCGACACCAGCCCCACCAGGCGCGACATCTCGCGGCTGCTCATGGCGGCGGTGTCGTGCCCGCCTATGGCCACGGTGCCCCCGATGGGCCGTTCGGCTCCCGTGAGGGCGCGCAGCAGCGTCGACTTGCCCGCGCCGTTGCGGCCCAGCAGGGCTGTCACCGCGCCGCGCTCAAGCGTCAGGTTTAGTCCGCTCATTATCGCCACCGCCTTCTTTCCTTGGCGGTAGCCCACGGCAAGGTCTCGGGCGCTTAGTGCTGGATTCTGTGTGGTGTGCATAATCGGTGTGGGGTTAGTTGAAGTAGTTGATGCGTCGGCGGTTGACAATGATGTAGATTATCACCGGCACGCCTATTATGGGGGTTATCGCGTTCACCGGCAGCACCCCGTGGCTGCCGCATGTGCCGCTGATGAGGGCGCACAGCAGGGCCACGTCGGCCCCGGCCAGCATGGTGGCGGGCAGCAGGCGGCCGTGGCTGCTGGTGCCGGTGGCAAGACGCGCCATGTGGGGCACTACCATGCCAATGAAGCCTATGGGGCCGCAATAGGAGGTGACCACGGCGGTGAGCGCGCCGGCTATGAGCAGCAGCAGGTTGCGCGTGCGGCGGGTGTTCACGCCCAGGTTTTGCGCATAGCGCGTGCCCAGCAGCATGGCGTTCAGCGGCTTCACCATGAGCGCGCTTGCCGCCAGTGCCGCTGCAATGCAGCCGCCAAACACGGGCAGTTGGTCCACGCCCACGCTGGCAAAGTTGCCAAACCCCCACGCCACATAGCTCTGCAGGCCCTCGCTCGAGGCCTCGGCGCTGAGCAGCGATATTATGCTCGAGGCCAGATAGCTCACCATGATGCCCACTATGAGCAGCATTGTGGAGCTGCGCACTATGCCGGCCATGGCCAGCAGCACCGTCAGCACCAGCATTGCGCCCGCCATGGCGGCCAGCATGGTGGCAATGTAGCCGCCGGCGCCGGTGCCAAGCATGGCGCCCACGCTGCCGCCCGTGGCCAGCATCACCACGGCCACGCCCAGCCCCGCTCCGGCCGACACGCCAAGCACGCTGGGGTCGGCCAGCGGATTGTTGAATGTGGTCTGCAGCAGCAGCCCCGCCACGGCCAGCGCCGCTCCGGCCAGCGCCGCCGTGGCCGCCATGGGCAGGCGCGACTGCAGCACTATCACGTCCCAGGCGTCGTTGCCGCTCGAGCCGCCGCCCAGAATGGCGGCCACCGAGCCTGCGTCGATGTCCACCGTGCCCCACACCAGGCATGCCGCCCACAGCAGCACCAGCAGTGCTGCCAGGGCGGCGGTGACAATGATTGGGCGCGCGTTGCGCTGCATTGCTGCCATGTGCGGTTAACTCTATTGTGCAAGGGGCTTGAAGTAGCCCGCGTCGCTGGTTATGCCCAAATTGGGGTGGAATATCGAGGCAAGGTCGCGCAGCAGCCGGTCGGGGTGGAACGGGAACTCCTGATAGAAGCGGTTGTTGCCCGTGTCGCACACCAGCACCTTGTGCTCCTTAAAGGCCTTGAAATTGGCGTTGAGCGCATACTGCTTCTTCAGGTCGGCATACGAGTGTATGTCAAATGCCTTAATCAGCCAGTAGTCGGCATTCTGGGCCTTGGCCAGCACCTGCCCGAAGTCGAGCGACAGCGAGCCGGCGCTCTTGTCGCCCGCCCAGGGGTAGCTTGCGCCGGCGTCGGCCATAATGCGGGCCATGTAGCTCTGCCCGCCTGGCACATACCACACGCCCGACGTCACCGTTTCGGTCAGCACCGAGGGGCGCGGCTCTTTTGAGGCGGCCACCGTCTGGCGGCACTTTTCGTAGGCCGCCGCCACGCTGCTGAATATGCTGTCGGCCTCGCGGCGGCGTCCCGTGAGCTCGCCCAGCAGCTTAATCCACTCGGCGCGGCCCAGCGGAGTGGCCTCCATGTAGTCGGCGCACTCTATCAGCGGAATGTCGGTCTTGGCAATGTGGCCGTAGTTGGCGTCCTGAAACGGCGACAGCAGTATGGCCCCCGGCTTCAGTTCCATCACCCGCTCCACGCTGGGCGTGGTGCTCGGGCCGCAGTCGGCTATGCTACCGCTCTTGAGCCCGTTAAGCACATCTGGGTCGGTGAAATATTGCGCGTCGGTCACACCCTTCACCGCCCCAAAGGCGCCAAGGTCTTTCAGCGCGCTTGTGTGCACCTCCGAATACACCAGCGCGCACTTCACCGGAGTGCGCACCACGGTGCCCTGTGGCAGGTTGCCCGGCAGTTTCCAGCCGCTGGGCACCAGCACGTAGCGGTGCAGCAGTTCGCCCTGCTTCCACGGGTTTTCAACCTCCACCACCGTGTAGCCTTCGGCATGGCTAATCTTCAGCAGCTTGGCGTGGGTTATGGTGGTGTCGGGAGTGCCGTCGTCGGCGGTGAGCCTTGCGCCGCGGCCGGTGCAGGCGGCCATTGCGGCCATCAGCAGCACCGTGAGTGCAATGTTAAGTAGTTTGCGCATATTGTAAAGTCGTTTATTGTCGTCTTGTGAATGGTGCCGGAAAAAACACAGCGCAAAAGTAGTCATATTTCCCGTAAAAGCCCTCACCCGCACGCCACAAAAAAAGCACCGCCGCCGCAAACTCTTTTGCGGAGGGGCACTATTATAGTGTTGATGGTGAGGTGTGAGACAAAAAATCGTGGCGGGGTAGGGCCCTGCCACGATTGGGGTGAAGGTTTGATTCAATGTGTGTGTTGCGGTTGGAAGTGCGCTGCCCCACGACGGACGTCAGCGCTTGGCCGTGATGCGCTTAAGCCAGCCGGCAATGGCGGCATCGCTGCCGGCCACGGCGTGGCCGCGCAGCTCCAGCCCCTCGGCAATGTTGCTCTTGGGGCAGCACTTGGCTATGTCGCTAAGGCTCACGCCCCAGCCGCTGCCCTCGTTGGTGCTGAAGGGAACCACCGTCTTGCCGCTGAGGTCGCACTGCTCAAGGAATGTGAACACAGGCATGGGAAATGTGCCCCACCATATGTGGTAGCCCACATACACGGTGTCGTATTCGGCCAGATTTGCCGGCACTTTGGTACTGATGGCTGGGCGCAGGCCGCGGTCGTGCTCCGCCTTGGCCACGTCGCAGCACTCGTCGTAGTCGTGCGGATATGGCTTCACGGCCTCGATGCGCAGCAGGTCGCCGCCCACAATGGCCTGGATTTTGCGCGCCATAAGCATGGTGTTGCCCTCCTTCATGTCGACGAATCCGCCGGGCATGTAGGTCATGCCGCTGTGCGAGAAATACACTATCAGGTTCTTGCCAGCCGCGGAGGCCTGATTTCCGCTTTGGCTGCCGCCGGCTGCCTTGCCATTACAACTAATCATAGTGAAAAATGCAATTAATACTGTGAATAATTTCTTAACCATATACAATGAATGAATTTGGTCCTACATCTGTTCCCGGTTGCAAAGTTAGCCACGGCCGCGGCTCCAGACCATACACAAATCACCGATTAATTTACCATTTTTCTGCAATGGCGAAATAAAAAAGCCGATTGGGAGGCGTCTCCTAATCGGCTTGAACTGTTGGGTGGGTGCTGAGGGATTCGAACCCCCGACCC
>CALBLR010000237.1 GCA_937896015.1 uncultured Prevotellaceae bacterium
CCCATCATGTATCAGGGCCAGGAGATAGTGCCGCTGCAATTCCTCAAGGCGGTGCTGCCCAACCCCAAGGAACTGGGCAAGAACTACACCGGCCAGACTTCGATTGGCTGCCGCATAAGCGGACTCGACAAGCAGGGCAAGCCGCTCACCTACTACATCTACAACAACTGCGACCACCACAAGGCCTACGAGGAGACCGGCATGCAGGCCGTGAGCTACACCACCGGCGTGCCAGCCATGGCAGGCGCAATGATGTTCCTCAAGGGCTTGTGGAAGAAGCCGGGCGTGCACAATGTGGAGGAGTTCGACCCCGATCCGTTCCTCGCCGTGCTCGACGAGCAGGGTCTGCCCAAAAACGAAATTCTGAACGGCGACCTTGAGCTTTAAGAGGCCACACGCTCGCTGAACAACATATACACGACGGCGGCGCAGAGTTGTGCACACAAAGCACTCTGCGCCGCCGCTGTTTTTTATCCTATAATCCTACTTGCGCACCCGGGTGGTGACCCTTATCACACGCTTGGCGTAGTCAATCTCCACCTTGCCAAGCTTGTTGAGTACCGACTGGCCGAGCAGCAGCGGAGCCTGCTGGCTGCTGACGATTGAGGCCGACACGTTGTCGAGGCTAAGCCCGGCAAAGCGCACGTTGCGCAAGCGCACCACTGTGCCCTCGCTGATGTCGCCGTTGGCCGTCATATAGTTTTGGCGGCCCACGATGTCGGCCTGGCCAAGGTAGTCGTTTTTGAGCATGAATGTGGCCTCTACGGTCGACATGGTGAGGTCGCTGGCACCGGTGTCGAACACGAAGTGCAGCGGCAGGCCGTTGACGGTGCATTTCACCTTAAGCACGCCGCCCTCTTTGGTAAACGGCACCTCCACCACGCGGGTGGTGTAGTTAGCGCTGTCGGCGGTCACAGCCACCAGGCTGGCGTCGAGTTTGTCCTTGTAGCGGGCAAGCAGAGCCTTGAAGTCGGCATCGTCGCGCATCGACGCAAAGTCGGGATCGCGGCTTATGTGGTGCAGCTGCGTCATGCCCTCGCGCAGCGACAGTTCAAGCAGGCTCATGGCGCGGCTCTTGTTGCCCGTCAGAGCATAGATGCATGCCAAGTTGTAGGCCTGGCTGAAGTCGGTGGTGTCGGCACACACATTCTGCGCCGTGGCAAGAGCCGCAGCCGCGTCGCCCATATAGAACTGGGCATAGGCGGTGTTGAGCTGCGGCTTGTCGGGGATGGTGTCGGCGGCGATCAGCTTGGTCCCGTCGGCCCGCGCCGCAGCGTCGTTGCCAAGCACCTGGTTGATGCGCATGCGGCGCACCATGGCTTCGGCATTGTCGGGGTCGATGGCCAGGGCGGTGTTGCAGTCGTCGAGCGCACCCTTATAGTCTTTGTTGTAGAATCGCCAGCTGGCGCGGCTGCTATAGCCGTCGGCGTCGCCCGGCTCGGCCTTTATATACTTGTCGGCCATTGCCATGGCATTTTTCTCATCGCCCATCAGGTCGTAGGCGTTGGCCAGCTGCAGCAGCAGCGAGTGGTCGGTGCTGTCGGCGGCTATGGCCGAGTTGTAGTGCTCAATGCTGCGCTTGTAGTCGCCCAGCATCATGTAGCACAGCGCCACACGCGGCTCGGTCACATCATCGCCCACGCCCTTGTGCTTGGCCTCGGCATAGCAGGCGATGGCATCGGCAAACTTGTTCTTTTTCTCGCAGCACAGCGCGCGCACCAGAGGCCACATCTCGTTGTCGGGCGTCTTCAGCACCTTCACCTTAAGCTTAACGCTAAGTTGCAGATAGGCCGAATCCACAAGAGGGTCGAGCAGGTTCAGCCCCTCGAAGTTGAGCCCGTCGTCGATGGCGGTGAGGGCGTCGTCGACGGCATCGTTCCACTTGCCCAGCTTTGCCGATGCCTGGCTGCGGCGCACGTAGGCGTCGAGGTAGGTCGGCTCGAGCTTGGCGGCATAGTCGGCATCGTCGTAGGCCCGCTTGTAGTTGCCGCGGTCATACTCGTTGGCCGAAAGCAGCGCATAGGCTTTGGCGCTGCCCGACTCTATGCCCAGGGCCTTGCGCAGGGCAGCATCGGCCTCGTCGTAGCGCTTGAGCGACGTCAGCAGGCGGCCCATGCGCATGTAGGGCTGCACATCCTTGCCGGGCCACGCCTGGGCGGCCTTGGCATAGTCGGCCAGAGCATCGTCGTTGCGCTCAAGGTTCTCGTAAATGAAGCCACGGTACAGCAGCGACTGGCTCACATACTGCGCATCTTTTTTGGGGATGAGTGCCATGGCATCGTTGACCTGCGTCAGGGCTTTGCCGTAGTCGTGCTTGTCGTTGCTGATGGCGGCCAGTTGCAGCATGGCGTAGCCGTTTTTCGGATTCTCGCTGAGTTCCTTGTTCAGGTAGTCGGAGGCTTGCTCCAAATCGTTCTGCTTGATGCACTCAAGGCCGCGCTTGTAGTTGTACGACTCTGGGCGCTTCACCTCTTTTGCCATCACGGCCGCAGCCCCGATGAGGGCGGCAAGCATTAGTGTGATTATGCGATATTTCATTGATTTTTGGGATTTTCAGTTGATGTAATGTGGAGTCTCTTGGCAAACCGCTGCGCCAGGGCCTGCTGCCGTTGGGCGTGGTCGGCCATTATCTGCTTGTAGCGCGGCAGCTGGCTGAGGCCGTCGAAGTAGCCATTGCGGGTGACGACGGCGGCCGGCACGTAGCCCTTGGCAGTGGCAGCCTCAAGCTGCTGCAGGGCGGCATCGGCGTGGCCTGCGGCGGCATAGTAGCAGGCCACCAGAAGTTTGGAATAGCACGACAGTGTGGCGTCGGTTGCCAGCGAGTCGGCCACAGCGCGCGCCCGTGCGGTGTCGCCCAAGGCGTGCAGCGCCAGCGGAGTGAGCGACATCACTGCGGTGTCGGTGGCCACCGTGCGCCCATACTCCTTGCGGGCTTCGGCCTTGCGGCCCAGTGCGTCAAGCACCCTGGCGCGGTAGAAATGCACGTTGGAACTGGCATCGGCGAGCGCCACAGCAAAGTCGTAGTCGTCGAGGGCATCGGCATACTGGCGGCGCATTTCATATATGCGCCCGCGGCTGAAGTAGCCGTCGCCGTCGTCGGGAACCAAAGATATGTAGCGGTTAAGGGTGGTCAGGGCCGAGTCGAACTTGCCGCTGTCGGTGTAGCTGTCGGCAAGGTACCACAGTTGCACATACGCTGTGCTGTCGGCGGCAATGGATTTCTCGTCCCACCTCACAGCCTCATCGGTCATTCCCAAGTGGTCGCACATGCGCGCCACATTGCTGCACGACATTGCCGACGACTCCACCGAGTCGGCCTTCAGATAGAAGTTTAGCGCATCGGCATAGCGCATCAGTTGCTGGTTGGCCCAACCCAACTGCAGATAGCGGTCGGGGGTGGTGGCAGTGTCGGCGTAAGCCTCCATCACGGGCGTGGCCATTTGCGGCACAGAGTCAATTATGCGGCGCAGTTGCGTCAGCGCATCGTTGTTGCCATCGGTGAGAGCCTTGGCCACATCGGCTGCAGCCTCGCGCCACTGCTTGAGCCCTATGCGGGCCTCGGCGCGGAAGGCGTAGGCCTGATAATAGGCACTGTCGGTAGCCAGCACTGCGTCGACAAGAGGGATGGCGGCGGCATAGCGTTTGGTCTCGATTGCGTTGCGGGCCATGCCCATGCGGGCATACCAGCTGCCAGGGCTAAGCGACAGCATGCGCTTGAAGTCGGCATCCGACTCGTCATACCGCTTGTTGTTGTAATACCACTCGGCGCGGCTCTGGAGGTAGTCGGTGTCGCGCGGGCACAGCTCCACGGCACGGTTGTAGAACTGCAGGGCCTCGGCCGAGCTGTCGTTGAGCGAGGTTAGCACATCGGCCTTTTGGCAAAAAATTTGCGCGCGCAGCTCCTTGTCCTTGGGCGAGAGCAGCGTCATGGCCTTGTCGGCCGTGCTGAGCGCCGCGCCCGGGTGGTTGGTGCTGCTGCACACGCGCGATGCCAGCATCCATCCGTAGGGATGGTCGGGGGCATCAGCTATCACGGCGCTGGCATACTTCATTGCCTCGTCGTAGTTCTCGTTGGCAAGAGCCTCCATGGCGCGCTGAAAGTTGTATTCAGCGTCGTCGGCGTGGGTTGCCAGCGAGCCAAAGGCCACGGCAGCCATTGCCGCTGCGCCCAATAGCAGTCGATTGGTTTTCTTCATTTCGTACACTTAGGGTTATTATTGCCAAAGTTAGTGATTTTCCAAGTCATATCTGCTATAGTATCGCCACTATTTTTCCATGCAAGTGCAACAAACCGTGCAACAAAAGAAAGCGCGGGCAACTCCCCGCATTTGCCGCAAGGGGCTGCCCACGCCGTGTGAGTGGCACATTTATGGAAATCAGTAGTGCTCGCTGTCGTTGGGGAATGCGCCGGCCTTGACGTCGGCCACATAGTTGCCCACCGAGTCGATGATCTGCTCGCCAAGGTTGTTGTAGGTGCGCAGGAATTTGGGCTTGAAGCCCATGTTCATGCCTATCATGTCCTGGAACACCAGCACTTGGCCGTCGCAGCCCGCACCCGCGCCGATGCCTATGGTGGGCACCGACAGCTGCGGGGTTACGCGCGCTGCAAGTGCGGCGGGGATTTTCTCGAACACCACCGCGCAGCAGCCTATATCATCGAGCATGCGCGCATCGGCCTCGAAGCGGGCGGCCTCGGCCTCATCCTTGGCACGCACGCCATAGCCGCCAAATTTGTTGACCGACTGCGGCGTGAGTCCCAAGTGCCCCACCACTGGAATGCCTGCGCGCAATATCATCTCGATGGCCTGGCGCACCTCGCTGCCGCCCTCAAGCTTCACAGCGTCGGCACCCGTCTCGCGCATTATGCGCACGGCATTGGCCTGCGCCTCATAGGGGTCGCCCTGATAGGTGCCGAATGGCATGTCCATCACCACCATGGCGCGCTTGGCCGCGCGGGCCACCGTCTTGCCATACACTATCATCTCGTCGAGTGTGATGGTGAGCGTGGTGGCATTGCCCTGCATCACATTGCTTGCGCTGTCGCCCACCAGAATCATGTCGACTCCGGCCTGGTCGACAAGGCCGGCCACGGTGAAGTCGTAGGAGGTGATCATCGCAATTTTCTCGCCATCGGCCTTCATCTGCTTGATGCGGCGGGTGGTCACCTTTTTTGTGTCGGTTACTATATAGCCCATTGCTCTGTACCCTTCCTGCTTTTTAGTAAACGAATGCGAAATTGTCGACCCACAGCGTCATGCCTATGGTGCCCTCATATGCCGTGCCGCAGCCCGACGAGGCCATCACAAGCACATGTGTGGGGGTGGCGTTGGCTGCATCCCACTTCTCCTCAACCACGGGCACCATCTTGCCCTTGCTGTTGCGGGCGTAATACGACTTGGCCTTGGGAATCAGGCCCATCCAGCTCTGGTAGCCGGCGTGCTTGGTGATGTTGCCATACCACACGGGGATGCGGTGGTTGTTCACCCAGCCGCTTGTGGTGGTGCCGAAACGCTGGCGGCCGGTGCCCACGCGAGCGGCATGGATGTTGCCCTTGGCGTCTTCCCAGCGGCGCTGCAAAATTATGAACACCTCGGCGTGGTCGCTGCCGCTGAGGGTCTTTTTAGAGCCGAAACCGCTTGAGTAGATGCGCGCGCCGCGCGGCGCCACCAGGCGGTAGTCAAACTGCAGGTAGCGCGGGCGTCCGTTGAAGCGGATGCCCATCTCCATTTTGCTGTAGGGATTCTTGGTGCTCGAGATGGGCTCAAACATGTGGCCCAGGAATATGCTGCCGCTCACCAGCACGTCCATGTTGATCATGCCCAGAGCCTTCACGTGCTCCATGAGCGTGGTGAGCTTGGCGCAGCGGCCGCTGCCGTGCTTGTCGGGGAAGACGGCGTTGCTCGACTTGACCACGCCCATCACCTTGGCATACACGTTGCTGGTGGCCCATGGCGAGCCGCCCTGGTTGCTGTAGGCCACGTTGCCGTTGATTGTCTTGTTGGGGCCAATGGCATAGATAGTCTTGGTGGCGCCGCCAATAACTGCCGACTCATGGATGTGGCGCGTAACCCAGTTTTCAAAATTTCCGTAGCTGATGGCCTGCACGCGCTGCGCGCTGGCCGTGAAACTTGACGCGGCAGCCAGCATTGCGGCAGCCGCAGTTAAAGCTAATCTTCTCATAAATCCTTAATATATATGTGTTCTATTCTTTTTTTCTCAAAAAAATGCCGTTTGTTTAAGCCACCAGGCCTAAGCGTCGCGGCTGGCGTCGCGGCTAAGCAGCCAGTGACCTATTTTGCAGTATATGCACTTGCGTGCGTCGCAATACTCGCGCCTGAGCTCTATCAGGGCCTGGGTGGTGAGCGCGTCGTCGGCCTTGATGCCGGCCAGCGCAAAGTTGGACACTATCGAGTTGCGCTCGGGGCGCAGGCTCTCAAGCAGTTCCACGGCGCGGTCGATGAGCGAGTAGTCGTCCATAATCTCGCCGCGGGCATAGAGCAGCGGCGCCACCGTGTTGATGAGCACTATGTCGATTGAGCTCTGGCTAAGCGCTGCCGTGGGCCGCGGCTGCTCGGCGCCAAACGTGAAGTGACGACTCCAGTAGCCATCGAGGTCAACGGTAAACAACTTGCGCAACTCACTCTCGCCCTTGGCATCGATGATGCTGGCCATCAGCCCGAACCCGCCATACACATAATGCGCAAGCATGGCTATGCGGCGGTAGGGGAAGTTCTGCGGCCTGATGCGGAACAGCTTCCACGCCTCAGACTCCATGGGGGTGAGCTGGAACTTGTTGGCCAAGAAGCCGTATTCGCGCACCAGCTGGCTGTGGTAGGCATCGCCGGCGTGCGACGCATCGGTCAGCAAGCCGGCCTGTCCCATAAGCAGGGCCTCGATTTGCAGCAGCGAGTCGCTGTGCTTGCCCAGCAGGCGCAGCGGGGTGCGGCGCGCCAGACGCTCGAAGGCGTCGCTGTTGATGCCAAAGCCCAGCGTGCGGGCCAGCGTCACATAGCACACGTCTTCCCAGCTGCCGTGATACAGCTGCAGCAGCTCGTGAGTGCGCTCCACCTTGCGGTGCAGGCGCTCGAATGCCAGCCGCTGCACCCACTCGGTGACGGTGAGGTGCGGCACCTGGGCAATGCGCGCGGCGCACGGCAGCATCACCTTCGAGCCCACAAGGGCGTTGTAGCTGTCGGTGAAGCGCGGCGACACCTCAAGCACCAGTTGCGGAATGCGCTCGCCGCTGCTGCGGCGCACAGGGGCGTCGTCCTTGCCCACCACGTGCAGTATCACGCTGTCGTAAGCCTTGTCGGTGTCGTGGCCATGCCGCCGCCAGTCGCTGGCGCGCACGTGCATCTCCACATTGCCCACCCACACCTGGCCGTCGATTTCAACTTTTGCGTTGAAAAAGTCGGGGCCCGAGTCGGTGTTGAGCAGTCCGGGGTCGATCACGCGCACCCGACGGCCGTCGTTGGTGCGCATGTCGGCACTGCGCCACAGGCGGTGCTGCCACACATATTGCATCAGCTGTTCCATGCCGCGTTAAGCTTGTGGTTGTCAATTGAGCCGCTAAATTAGTAATTTCGTGTGCATTGTGCAAGCGTGCCACCGTTTTTTGTGGGCTGCCTGCCGATTTGTCACAGCTTATGGCCGAAAATAACAAGCGCAACCGCTGCCTCGCATCAGTGTCGGCAGCGGTTGCGCTTAATGGCTAATTGCGTGCGTCAGGCCTACTTGACTTCGCGCACAGCGGCGTCGACGCCAAACGTCTCGTTCGACAAATCGGTGAAGAAGTCGTGGCGCATAACCTCGCTTATGCGCTGCAGCAAGCGCGTGTCCACCGATTCACGGTGGAAGATGTTGTACACGTTTGTGCGCTCGCACGGGATGTTGTCGGCAAGCCATCTTGCCGAGCGGCCGTCGTTGCGCAATGTCTCTTTGATTTTTTTACCAACATGCATAATTTCTACCTTGTTTTACCAAATTCATACTACTGGATACTATTTATTCAAGGCAAGGCACCGCCAGCTTCATTTCATGGTGTGAATTTTAACAATGCACTGCCAAGCCATGTGCAAAGGTATAAAAACCATTGACAAAAAACTAAAATAATTTCACTTTTCAGTATTAAAATACTTGATTTATTGACTATTGTGGAATTTTTTTCAACAAAATCACACATCAGCCGCCAAGGCTGCACACCACGCATGCGCCAGTGGACGGCGCTTTTTGATATGAGCGGATTATTCACTACCTTTGCAGCGCAAAACACAACAAGCAAATTCATTACATTCAGCTATGAACATATTAGAACTAAGTGAACAGGAGATTGTGAGGCGCAACAGCCTCGCCCAGCTGCGTGAAATGGGCATCGACCCCTACCCCGCCGCAGAATATGTAGTGAACGCCCACAGCGACGACATCAAGGCCAACTTCAGCGACGACGAGCCGCAGCGCCAGGTGAGCATCGCCGGACGCATCATGAGCCGCCGCATCATGGGCAAGGCCTCGTTTATCGAGCTTCAGGACTCGAAAGGCCGCGTGCAGGTGTATGTGAGCCGCGACGACCTTTGCCCCGGCGACGACAAAGACCTCTACAACGTGGTGTTCAAGAAGTTGCTCGACATTGGCGACTTTGTGGGCATCGAGGGTTTTGTGTTCCGCACCCAGATGGGAGAAATCACTGTGCACGCCAAGTCGCTGAAGCTGCTCAGCAAGTCGCTGAAGCCGCTGCCCATTGTCAAGGTGAAAGACGGCAAGGCCTACGACTCGTTTGACGACCCCGAGCTGCGCTACCGCCAGCGCTACGTGGACCTGATTGTGAACGACGGCGTGAAAGACACCTTCCTGAAGCGCGCCCGCGTGCTCGAGACCATGCGCAGCGTGCTCAACGCCGCCGGCTACACCGAGGTGGAGACCCCTACGCTTCAGGCCATTGCCGGCGGTGCAAGCGCCCGCCCCTTCATAACCCACTTCAACGCACTCGACATCGACATGTATATGCGCATCGCCACCGAGCTCTACCTGAAACGTCTCATAGTGGGCGGTTTTGAGGGCGTATATGAGATTGGCAAGAACTTCCGCAACGAGGGCATGGACCGCAACCACAACCCCGAGTTCACCTGCATGGAGCTGTATGTGCAATACAAGGACTACAACTGGATGATGAGCTTCACCGAGCAGCTGCTTGAGAAAATCTGCATCGCCGTCAACGGCAAGAGCGAATGCGAAATCGACGGCAAGGTGATAAGCTACAAGGCCCCCTACCGCCGTCTGCCCATTCTCGACGCCATAAAGGAGAAGACTGGCTATGACCTAAACGGCATGGACGAGGCCCAGATTCGCGAGGTGTGCGGCAAGCTCAACATGGAAATCGACGACACCATGGGCAAGGGCAAGCTCATCGACGAGATATTCGGCGAGTTCTGCGAGGGCACATTCATCCAGCCCACATTCATAATCGACTATCCTGTGGAGATGTCGCCGCTCACCAAGATGCACCGCAGCAAGCCCGGCCTCACCGAGCGCTTCGAGCTGATGGTGAACGGCAAGGAGCTGGCCAACGCCTACAGCGAGCTCAACGATCCCATCGACCAGGAGGAGCGCTTCAAGGAGCAGATGCGCCTTGCCGACAAGGGCGACGACGAGGCCATGATCATCGACCAGGACTTCCTGCGCGCGCTGCAATACGGCATGCCGCCCACCAGCGGCATCGGCATCGGCATCGACCGCCTTGTGATGCTCATGACCGGCCACTCGGCAATTCAAGACGTGCTGCTGTTCCCGCAGATGCGCCCCGAGAAGGTGGCCAAGCGCGACAAGGAGGAGGCATTCACCGCCATTGGCGTTCCCGCCGAGTGGGTGGCCCCGATCCAGAAGGCAGGAGTGCTCACCGTGAGCGCACTTGCATCACTCGACCGCCCCGGCAAGCTGGTGCAAGACTTGCTTGACATCAACAAGAAATACAAGCTTGGCTACAAGGCCCCGACACCCGATGCAGTGAAGCAATGGGTAGAGGCGGCAAAGGCTGCCAAAGAATAAGCACGGCATCCAAGCCACCCCACAAACAGCACACGGCGGGCGCGGCACCCACGGCTTTAACAAAAGCTCGTGAGGTGTCGGCCCGCCGATTTTTTTAGCCACACTGTTGCGGCTATTGAATAAATCATATAACTTTGGAAATTAATGGACATTAACTCGGTAGAATTCTATGCGCTGGCACTGCTTGTGGCCATGGCGCTGCTGGGGCTGCTGTTTGGCGACAAGCCACACACGCCGGCCGTGACTGGCATCGCGCAATTCAAGCCCGCAGGGCCGTGCGCCGACCCCGAAAGCGCCACCGTCACCCTTGAGGCTATGCCAGACGGCAATGTGGAGCTGCTGCGCGACGGGCTGCCGCTGGCCGACGGCGGCACCGCCTTTGTGGTGGCCACCATAGTCGACGACAAGATGACCATAGTGGAGAAGCAAGGCATACACTCGGTGGCCGAGCCGCAACCGCTGCACGCCGCGGCCACGCTCGACTGCCTGCCGCAAGGGCGGCGGCTGCACGTGCGCTATGAGAGCGAACTCACTGGGCAGTGGTGCACATTTGCCTTCACCAACGTGCATGGGCGCACCGCCACCGCGCAGCTTAAATATTAGCGGCACACAATTTTACGGGCGCTGATGCGTTAAGAGAATATATGCCGGCACTCGCTGGCCACACATATTTTAACTAAGTATAATCAAAAACAGCTACCAATCATGATAAAAAGACTACTATTGCTGCTGGCCTTGATGCTGCCCTGCGCAGCGGCCAGCGTGCACGCGCAATTTGGCGTGGGCGACTGGAAGATGCACTCGGTGTTCTCGGGGCAGAAAGCGCAAAACATCATCGACACCGGCGACAAAGTGTATTATCTGGTGAGCAACAACCTGTTTTGCTACGACAAGCAGACACAGGAAAACGAGGCGCTTAACCGGCGCAACTACCTTAACGACGCCATCATCAGCCAGATATACTACAACTCCTACAAGAAATATCTGATGGTGGTGTATGACGACTGCAACATCGACGTGATAACCGCCAGCGGCAAGGTGGTGAACATGCCCGATGTGAAAGACGCCCTGATGACCTCCGACAAGACGATAAACGACGTCACTTTCACAGCCGACGTGGCCTATGTGGCCACCAAATTCGGATATCTGGTGATCAACGACAAAAAGTTTGAAGTCAAGGAGTCGCACATCTACAACCAGTCGATTGCCTCGGTGGCAGTGGTGGGCGACCAGCTGATGCTGAGCAGCGGCAGCTACCTGTATTACGGCGACGTGAATGGGTCATACGACCGCATCCAATACTTCAAGTCGATTCAGTTTGACTCCAACGGCAAGATTTTCCCCGTGGGTGACAAGCGCTTCCTGTTCACCACCGGCTACCTCACAATGTATGACTTCACCTTCGACGAGAAAGGCGCCATTTCACTCACAGGCAGCCTAATATCCAAGGCTGCACCCACCAGCGTGCAGCGCACCCCCAGCGGCATCATTGCCAACTTCGGACCCAGTTTAGACTACTACTACACTTTCGATGCCGACGGCAACAACGCCACCTTGGTGAGCAATCCCTCCAAGGACATCATGAGCAGCGCCGCCGAAGGCAAGTGGTGGGCATTGGGCAGCAAGGGCCTGCACCTGATTGACAACGGCGTGTCGGGCGAATACTTCAAACCCACTGGGCTCTCGATGGGCACTCCGTTCTACATGACATTCAACAAGCTCGACAACAAGCTGTATGTGAGTTCAACGGGCACCAACCACTTCTTTGGCGACCAATTCATGCCAATGGCAGTCAACACCTACGACGGCAGCAGCTGGGCCGACGTGACGCCCACAGCCGACTGGTCCACTTTGGCTCCAGGACGCAACTCTATCACCCTTAACACGGGCACCTACTGGGTGACTCCCGACCCCGATGACGCAAGCACCTACTACCTGGGCTCGTGGTGGTTCGGCGTGCTTAAGGTGAAGGGCGACAAGGTGGTGCAAGCCTACAACTGGACCAACAGCCCCATGGAGAACAACAGCAACTATTACTGCCACGCAATTCCCATGATCGACCGCGCCGGCACGCTGTGGGTGGTGCATGCGGGCGACCACCAAGTGCTGGCCCTGCCCAAGAGCAAGCGCCAGGCCGAGAGCGCGACCAAGAGCGACTGGATCACGCCCAGCATTGCCAACATCCAAAGCAACAAGCGCGGCCGCCTGCTGGGCATGAGCAAGACCGACGACAAGATATACTCTTGCGGCGACTATGAAAAGCCGATAGTGTTTTTCAACGACGGCGGCAATCCGTCGTCGACCATAAAGAGCGCAAGCTATGCCACATTCACCGACCAGGACGGCAAAATCTACAAGTGGGGCTATGTGACCAGCCTTGTGGAAGACCTGAACGGCAAGGTGTGGATGGGCAGCACCGAAGGCGTGGTGTCGTTTGACCCCAAAGAGGCCTACTCGCAAAACTTCCGCATCAACCACATCAAGGTGCCGCGCAACGACGGCACCAACCTCGCCGACTACCTGCTCGACGGAATCCAGGTGAACAGCATCGCCGTTGACGGATCCAACCGTAAGTGGATTGGCACCAACTCGTCGGGCCTGTTTCTGGTGAGCGCCGACGGCTCGGAAATCATCAAGCAGTTCACCACGTCGAACAGCTACCTCACGTCAAACACCATATATGCCGTGTGCTGCAACCCAAACAACAACTCGGTGTATGTGATCACCGACAACGGCTTCTTTGAGTACTTCAGCGACTCCACTCCAGCCGAAAGCGACTACAGCAGCGTCTACGCCTACCCCAACCCCGTGCGGCCCGACTTCACAGGCCTCATCACCATCAAGGGCCTTATGGACAACTCGCTGGTGAAAATCACCGACCCTGCGGGCAATGTGGTGAAGCAGCTGAAGTCGAACGGCGGCATGGCCACCTGGGACGGCTGCAATGAAAGCGGCACACGCGTGAAGACGGGCGTGTACTTCGTGTTTGCCAGCCAGAGCGAGGCCGAAGGCAGCAATTCGGCCGTGACCAAAATCATGATTATACGCTGATGCGGCCAGCATACAGCAAGCAATAAACATCACACAAAGGCAAGTGGCTGCATTGCGCACCGCTTGCCTTTGTCAACATTAAAAAGCAAATGGAACTGCCATCATCACTCAAACCGCTGCTGCGGCCGCTGCCGTTTGTGGCGGCCATCACGCTGTGCTACGCCCTGTGCTTCACCATGGCCGACTTCAGCGACGCCCCGTTTAAGTCGGCCGGCGACCTGCTGATACAAGCCCTGCAATGGGGCACGGTGGCCGCAGCCACGTTTGCCCTGCTGTGGCTGCTGAGCGTGAGCCGCATAGTGTTTGCCATCACATTTCCCATCCTGAGCACGCTGTGCGCAGCCGCGGCCTACTTCCGCTACACCAGCGGCGTGTCGCTAACCCCCATGGCCATCGACCTCGCCATTGTCAACGACATGCGCACCAGCCTCGATGTGGTCACGTGGCAGCTGATAGCGGCCATGCTGGCGGCCCTTGCCCTTTCGGTGTGGGCAGCATGGATAAGGTGCAAGCGGCTGAAGTTCGACCCCTGGTGGCTGCACACCGCGCTGCCGGCGGCCATGCTGCTGGCGTTCACCGGCGTGAGTGCCCTGCAGCGGCCCATAATGGCACGGCTACCGTTCAACCTCGGGGCTTCGGTGTGCACCTACCTTGTGGAGCATGAAACGGCTTCTGAGTCGCGCCCGGCATTCAGCGGCAAGGCCGTCTGCAGCAGCGACTCGATAACCGTGGTGCTGATAATAGGCGAGACGCTGCGGGCCGCCAACATGCAAATCAACGGCTACCAGCGCCCCACCACACCGCTGCTGTGCCGCGAGAGCAATGTGGTGTCGATGCGCAACATCTACTCGGAGTTCGGCTTCACACACAAGAGCGTGCCCTACATACTCACCCGCGCCGACCACAACCACATCGACCGCATGTATGACGAGCGGTCGTTTATCGACATCTTCAAGCAGGCTGGCTACCACACCGCATGGATTGCCAATCAGGAAAACATAAAGACGTTCACCTACTTCATGAAGGAGGCCGACACGCTGGCCTATGTGAACAGCGGCAAGTCGCTCTACATATTCAACCAGTGGCTCGACGGCGACATATTGCCCGTGCTCGACGCGCAACTCAAGCAGGGCCACAAGCGTCAGCTGCTGATATTGCACACCATAGGATCGCACTGGTGGTACAACTCCCACTACCCGCGCCAGTTCGCCCGCTGGGAGCCCGAGTTGGAAAGCCGCGTGCTGAGCGCCAACAGCCGTGAGGAGTTCATCAACTCCTACGACAACTCGGTGTTGTATTCCGACTACTTCTGGAATGAGGTGCGCAACCGCCTGCGCGGCCTCAACGCCATTGTCATCTATCTGTCGGACCACGGCGAGAACCTTGGCGAAAACGGCATATTCGGCCACGGCCAGGACGCCCCTCCGCTGCACTACCCTGGCTGCTGGATATGGATGACCGACAAATACCTGGCGCGCCACCCCGGCAAAGCTGCGGCCCTGCGGGCCAACAGCGACAAGCCCTACAACTCCTCATTTCTGTTCCACTCAATAATTGACGCAGGCGACATATCCACGCGGTGGATAAGCCCCAGCGACGATGTGCTTCACTTAAACCCAAGCAACAATGCAGCAAAGAATTGATTCAATCGACGGAGCAAAGGCTTTGGGCATCTTTCTGGTGATTTATGCCCACACCATGCTGTGGAAGCCTCTGCAAGACTGGATTTATGTGTTCCACATGCCACTGTTCTTCTTCATCTCGGGCTACCTGTTCAGTTTCACAAGGCACAACAATGCACACGGCTTCGCAAAGCAGCGGTTTCATAGGCTCATGGTGCCATACTTTACAATCAACCTTGTCACATACCTGTTTTGGCTGTTGGTGGCACGTCATGTGGGCTCCGGTCACGATGGCACTGTGAACCCACTACTGCCGCTTAAAGCAGCATTGCTTGGCAATGGGCCCATGATGCTGCACGATGTGCCTCTATGGTTTTTGATGTGCCTTTTCGTGGTAGAAATTGGCTATTATGCGGTGTTCCGCAACAAATCGCAACCGATACGCATCTTCATCACAGCGGCAATTGCCATTTTGGGGTTCGTCAACAGCAGGTTTAACCCCATCACACTCCCATTCAGCCTTGGTACCGCTTTAGTGGCTTTGGTGTTTTACTCATTAGGGCAAGAAGCACGATTAAGGGGTATTAAGTTCGGCAACGCAATTCTGGCAATACTATGCCTGTCAATAACAATTGGCGTCGCCCACATCAATGGGCGCATTAATATGCATAAGAATTTTTACAACCACTATCTGTTGTTTTTGGCAGGCGGAGTCTGCGGCACCTACGCCACCATGTGGGTGTGCACCCGGGCAGAGCTCGTTTTGCCAGCCATATGCAAACGGGCTTTGCGGTTCATATCGCGCAACACCCTTTACATTTGCGGATTTCACCTGATGTCGTTCACTTTCATCAAGGGAGTTATGGTATACGTATTGGGCATTGGCGTTAATATCATGGACGATGGCGTGTGGCTGAATATGGCGTTTTCTATTATCAGCCTTCTCTGCTGCTGCGCAGGCATTAAGATTGCGCATAAATGCGCCGCTAAAATTCAAGCATTGCATTAAAGGCAACGGCGGGAAGCCCCATTGGTTTGGAGCTTCCCGCCTTAATTTCATTACTTTGTTGAGCGCACAAATCACTTGCCGTGGCAGCTGCCCTGTTCTGCGGCCGGGCTGGCCACCTTGCACTCGGGCTGAGCCTCGCTGCACTCGGTGTGAGTTGCGGCAGCCGCAGCGGCCTTTGCCTTGCAGCAGTCGGGAGTCTTGGCCTCGCTGGCACGCTTGCAGCAGCCACCTGCCTTGATGTTGGCGCACTGCTGCCGGGCTGCAGGCGCGGCAGCGGCTGCATTGGCCTCACTGGCGGCCACGCTGAGCGACGCCAAGCCCTTGACTATGTTGGCAGGATTGTTTTTTGCGGAGTCGTAGGTCACAGTCACGGTCTTCTTGTCCACGTCCACCTTCACGTCTTTCACACCTTTGCCAAGCGACGGCACATTGTTCATAATCTTGTCGGCACAGCTGTTGCATGTGACGTCGGCATTAAACACCGTGGTGGTTACATTTGCCTTACCCTTGGCTTGCGCCGCCAGTGCCACAAGCACGGCAGCCATCACAATTGATAATAACTTCTTCATAATAGCGTTCTGTTTTTTTTTTGCCCAAAAGTAGCCATTTGCACGGTAATGCGCCGCACACTTGGCCATGAGTTTTGCTTATTTAGTGATTTTCAATATAAATTAAACCGCACTCCCACATAGAACTTGCGCCCCATCAGCGGTCCCCACACATTCATCGAGTTGAATGCGGTGCTAAACGGGTTGGAGGCCTCAACAATGGGGTTGGGCTGGCGGTAGTCGGCTATGTTTTCGCAGCCGGCATACACATCGGCCTTGCCTATTTTGTGGGTAACCTGCGCAAACAGCATGGCATAGGAGGGCGAGTGGTGCGAGTCGGCAAGGCTGCCCGTGGCCGAGGGTATGCGCTGCGGGCCGTTGACCTGCACAGTGGCGTCGAACACCCACAGGCGGAACTTGGTGGCATACGACAGGTTGAGCAGACCTTTGAACTTGCTCATGAGCGGACGCTCGACCCGTGCGGCGGTGCCGTCGGGGCGGTTCAGCGTCATTCGGCTGGCAGTGTAGCGGAATGTGGCCAGCACATCGAAGCGCTGCACCGGAGTCCAGTTGAAGTCGAGCTGCACATTGTCGGTGGTGGCGCGGCCCCGGGTGCTGTATATGTTAATCACATCGGCGCTCCACTCCTGGTCGACAATCACCGAATTGTAGAAGCGGGTGCGGAAGTAGTCGAGGCTGATGCTTGCGCCGGGGTCCGGGCCCAGCCTAAAGCGCTGCGTCAGGCTGGCGCCGGCCGTGAGCGACCGCTCGAGCGTGTTGATCTGCCCGAAAGCCTCGCTTGTGGCGTCGGCACCGCCCACCACTATGCGGCGGCCTGTGGTGAGCATGCCTATGTTGTCGGCAATCACGTTGGCCGTGCGGTAGCCGAGTCCGGCCGAGGCGCGCAGAGCGGTGGTGGGCGTAATGGCCCACTTGACATGGGCGCGCGGTGTCACAAGCCATCGGCGGTGCAGGCCGTTGTAGTCGGCGCGCAGGCCGGCCACAGCCGTCAGTCGGTCTTTGAGGTCGTAGGTATATTCGGCATAAGCCCCGGCCTCGCGCTCGTCGCGGCCGAGGGCGAGCTGCGCGGCCGGTGCGGAATGCTGCCACGGAGTGGAGTTGACCACATCCTCGCCATAGTGGGCAAGGCGCGTCTGCACGCCCACCATAAGCGACGAGTGCAGGTCGAAGTAGCTGTTGAGCATCACGCTGGCCGTAACGTCGTTTTCATTGCCGCCATAGGTGTTGAGTCCGAAGTAGGCGTGCTCGCCAAAGTGGTCGTAGTCGACCACAGCGGCCAGACTCGACCGCCGCTCGCTCTTGGCATCGGGGTCGTAGACGCCAGCGCCCACGGGCACGGCTATCTTAAAGTAGGCGTTGGCGGCGCGGTTGTCGATGCGCGAGCCGTAGGCGGCACCGCTCTGCCAACCGGTGGTCATGGCCTGGCGCATGGCGTCGCTGCCGTCGAAGTGCACACTGCCGCCAATGCGGCGGTCGGCCGTGGCACGCCAGCCCCAGCGCATCTGCACACCTCCGGGAGTCATATACAGCCAGCGGTTGGCCACATTCAGCATGCGCGTGTCGGGCTGGTCGCGAAATCCGTCGTGGTTGCGGTCCATGGCCTTCATGCCGCGCCACTCGGTGTCGAGCGCGCCGTTGGCCAGCACTATGGTCGACAGCCGCTTGTCGGCCGTGAGTGGAATGGCAGCCGAGAGGTTCACCTCGGGGCGCATCATATCGTCGAAATACACGTTGGCAAACAGCCGCTCCTCATCGGTGGGCTTGCGGTATTCCAGATTAATCTGGCCTGCGATGGCATCGTGCCCGGCCGACACACTCGACACACCCTTTGACACCTGTATCGACTTTAGCCACATGCCGGGCGTGTAGGTCATGGCGTATGGGGCGCCAAGGCCGCGCATCACCGGGCGGCTCTCGTCCAAAATTTGCGTATAGGGGCCGGCAAGGCCAAGCATCTTAATTTGTCGCGCACCCGATATGGCATCGCTGTAGCCCACCGTCACCGAAGCAGAGTTTTCAAACGACTCGGCCACGGTGCAGCACGCCAGTTTGGTGAGCCCCGCAAACGAGATGTTCTCGGTTTTGGCCAGAGCGTTGGCTTTGATAAAGTTGCCGCGGTCCATGCCATGCACCACCACCTCGCCCAGCGCAGCGGCATCGCGTCCAAGCACTATTTTTATGTCGTCGCCGGCCTTGGCCACATCCACGGTGTCGGGCTCAAGCCCCACAAAGCGCGCCACCAGCAGGCTGCGCCCCTTCACAGGATGCAGGCTGAAGCGGCCCACCGAGTCGGTGACTGTGCCCACATTGGTGCCGGCCCACAGCACGGCAGCCCCGGGCAGCGGAGCTCCGTCGCCATCGACCACCAGGCCGTGGTAGCCGGCGGCAAGCGCCGCCGTTGCCACCGGCGCTGCGGCCAGTGCCGCAATCAATCGTAAATTCATCGTCTTCATCACGCAAAAAAATCATTATTCTTAATCGGCGGCAAAGTTACGGCTGCCGCCCGATGCGGCAATTACACAATTTTCCATTTGTGTTACACAATTAATTCTTGCAGCCAAAATCACAAAATCGCAACTTCACGAAAATCTTTTTGTGATCTGAGATTTTTATATCGTGCGGATTTCGTATATTTGCGCACTTTGACGACCGAGAGCAGTTATCTGACGTCAACAATACAATTATCAACTAATTAATAACAACTTTTATGAGAAAGATTTTTACTGAACTGCTGCTTTGCCTGGCTTGCATAGCTTGGGCAAGCACAGCGTGGGCCGACACCGAGACCTTCAACATCTCGAGCGACTACGCCAAGCTGTTCCCCACGCTTAAGGGAACTTCGTCAGGCACATCGACCGACGGTGACTTCACAACCACCACCACATCGACCCCTCAAAACGGTTTCACGCTCACAGTGAGTGCAAAGACCACCGGCAACTTTGAGAACCGCATCTGGAGCTCAGCAAACGGCCGCCTGCGCATGTACAGCGGCACACTCACAGTGAGTGCTCCCGAGGGCGCAACTATGAGCAAGATCACATTCACCGCTGTGACCGACAAATTCAATGTCACAACCACCACCGGCACTATTGACGGCAACGTGTGGACCGGCAGCGAGCAAAACGTGGTGTTCACTGTCACCAAAAACACTCAGATCAACACCATCGTGATTGAGTACACCAGTGGCAGCCAGACCACAGTGAGCGCCCCCGTGTTCACCCCCAAGGGAGGCACCTACTACGCTCCTGTGAACGTGAGCATTGCATCATCGAGCACCGGCGCCAGCGTGTATTACACCACCGACGGCACTGAGCCCAGCGAGGCTTCCACCCTCTTCACCGCTCCGATTGCCGTGAGCAGCGAGACCACAATCAAGGCCATCGCCGTGAGGGGCGGGCTCAAGAGCCAGGTGGTGAGCGCAACCTACACATTCGGCACCGCCACCAAGGTGGCCGACATCGCCGCCTACCAGAAGGTGGCCGACAGCACAAAGGTAGCCTTCGAGGGCGGCGTGACCGTGCTTGCGCAAAGCGGCAAAACAATGTATGTGAAAGACAATTCGGGCTATATGCTGGTGTTTGGCGCCACTGGCCAGACCTACAAGCAGGGCGACAAGATTCCGGCCGGATTCACAGGCACCAAGGTGACCTACAACTGCGAGCCAGAACTGAGCGTGTATGACACCGACAACTTCAAGGCAGCCGAGGGCAGCGAGACAGTGACCCCCGAAACCGTGCAGGCCTCCGACATCGACGCATCGCTCTTCGGCCACCTGGTGCTGCTCAAGGGCGTAAAGTTCAGCGGCATCAAGAGCAAGAACTTCACCGTCACCGACGCCTCTGGCTCGGTGCCCGGCTATGCCAGCATGGGCGTGAACGTGACCGACTCGGTGAAGTCGTTCAACCTCACCGCCATTGTGGGCTCTTACGGCAAGACCACAGCCACCTATCAGCTGCTGCCAGTGGCCATTGAAGACCCCACAGCGTCGCAAGTGACCGAGGTGGCCAGCATCAAGGAGTTCCTCGCTCTGGCCGAAGGCAGCAAGGCAAAAATCACTGGCAGCGTGACTGCCGTTTACCAAAACGGCCGCTACCTCTACATTAAAGACGCCACTGCAAGCACTCTCGTGTATGGCGACCTCGAAAACAAGTATGCCAACGGCACAGTGCTCACCGGCATCACCGGCACCAAGAAGGTGAACTACGACGTGCCCGAAATGGTTCCCGACGCAGCCACATTCGCAGCCGGCACTCAAGGCGCAGCCGTGGCTCCCACCGAAATGGCCCTCGAAGACATCTCACAAGACATGCTCAACAGCTACGTGGTGGTGAAGAACGTTACCATCTCGGC
>CALBLR010000238.1 GCA_937896015.1 uncultured Prevotellaceae bacterium
GTGCTCAAAGCCGAGCACGCGGTTGAGCACGCTGGTGGGATACACAGTGTTGCCCACCCAGTTGACGCTGTTGATGTAGTATTTTTTGCCCTCGTCCACCTTGATGTGCACGTCCACGGTCTTGTCGTTGTAGTTGCTCACCGAGTCCCACGTGATTTTGGCGTCGCGGTAGCCGAGTTCGTTGTATTTGTCGATGATGCGCTGCTTGTCGGCGTCGTAGTCGGAGCGCACGAATTTCTTTTGGCTGAAGAGCTTGATGAGGCTTCCCTTCTCGTTGGTCTTCTTCATGGTGCGCTTGATTTTGCCGTCGCTGAGCACGCTGTTGCCGTCGATGTAGATTTTGTGCACCTTGATTTTCTCGTGCTTGTCGACCACGATGTCTACAATCACCTCGTTTTGCTTGCTGAGGTCCTCGCTCTGCGTCACGTGGCAGGTGGCTTTTTCGAAGCCCTTGGCGGCGAAGTGCTGGCACACGATTTGCTCGATGCGGCTCACGATGTTGGGCGTGATTTGGTTGCCCGGCTGCAGGCCGAGCTTCTCTTGGAGGTCTTTGCGCTCACCGCTCTTGACACCCACATAGTTGATTTTGCTGATGCGCGGCTGCTGGCGCAGGTTGAACACGAGCCATGCCTTGTCCTTGTAGATTTTGGACACCTTGATCTGGACCTTGTTGAAGAGGCCCTGGCGCCAGAAGCGCTTGGCAGCGGCCTTGAGGTCGTCGCCGGGGATTTCGATGCGCTGCCCCACCGAGAGGCCGGAATAGCCTATGATGATGTAGTCCTCATAGTTGTCAACCCCCTCGACAGAGATGCCGGCGATCTCGTATTTCTGCGGGTTGACCGAGAACACTATCTTGGGGTTGTACACGGTGTCGTTGACGGTGGTGGTGGCATCGCCGGCGCTTTGGGCCTGGGCGGTGCGGCCGCCGGCAAGCAGCGACGCAATCAGTAAAAGTAATATCTTATATCGCATGTCACGTTCAGTTTTGTTCGTCGTTTTGGGTGGTGGTGTTGTTAATCTGTTCGCTCGTTTTGCCGTAGCGGCGCTCGCGCGCCTGATAGTCGATGATGGCCTTCAGAAACTCTTCTTTGTCAAAGTCGGGCCAGTAGACGTCGGTGAAATAGAGCTCGCTGTAGGCCGTTTGCCACATGAGGTAGTTGCTCAGGCGCAGCTCGCCGCCGGTGCGTATCAGCAGGTCGGGGTCGGGCATGCCGGCCGTGGCCAGGTGGGCCGCCACGGTGCCTTCGTCAATGGCTTCGGGGCTGAGCTTGCCGCTGGCGGCGAGCTGGGCTATCTGGCGGCAGGCGCGTGTTATCTCCCAGCGGCTTGAGTAGCTGAGTGCGAGGCACAGCACCAGGCCGGTGCAGTGGCTTGTGGCCTGCATGCAGCCTTCGAGCCGGTCGCGCGCCGACTGCGGCAGGCGTGCGGCGTCGCCAATCATGGTGAGGCGCACATTGTTTTTGATGAGGTCGGGCGTCTGCTGCTCGATGCTGATGACGATGAGGTGCATCAGCGCGTCGACCTCGTCTTGCGGCCGGTTCCAGTTTTCGGTGGAGAAGGTGTAGAGCGTGAGGTAGCCTATGCCCAGCTCACTCGCCATTTCGGTGACCTGGCG
>CALBLR010000239.1 GCA_937896015.1 uncultured Prevotellaceae bacterium
ATGGTTAATAATTGTAAGCAAATATTTATTTATGACTCATAGTTCGCTAATGTCTTAAAAAGTGTTTAATATTTACGGTTCCGCCATTTTGTTTCTAAAAACGGCAAAAATATAGGGCATTTGTGGTACACTTTTCCATAGTTTTGTGGTACAGTACCACAAAACTATATTTTACAACATGCTAATTTACATATAATTATAAAATATTTTGCGACCACACTCGGATCACAAGAGATTGGTCATAGACTTAACCAGTTTATGACCCTTTTTTATGCGCTTTTGGATGGGCACTAGATGTGTGCCGACAAGTATGCAGCGGATATGGGCGCATTGGACTTTCAGCCCGCATGTGATTTTATACTCACGCATATCTCATCCATAATGTGGATAATGTCGCTTATAATTTTGCGACAAACGTTACAAAATGGTATGAATTGTGGCATTGCCGCTGTCACAGATTGAGAATATATTTCACAAAAATACCAGATAACAGACTGATTTGTAGTAAATTGCGGCAGACGTAGCATACCATGTACATACAGTTTTCGTCGCTTTTTGACACATTTCCATCTGTAAACTCGCCGGGATTGCGACTTTTCAGGGGCTGTGACTTTGATTACGGGGTGACTATGATGATGGTGCCGCGGGTGCCCTCGCCGCCGTAGTCGGCACTGAGGGGAAGCTGGGCGCACAGGCTGGATATGGCCTCGTCGGTGAGGTGGGTGCCTGTTTCAAGCACAAAGGCTCCGCCGCTGCTGTGCAAGTCCCACACCTCGTGGCCGCAGGCGTTGACCACGGTGGCAATGGCGTCTTGCATCTGCCATGCATCGGTGAGGTCGCCGATGGTGTCAATAACGGTGCTCATGGGTTAAAACACTATCTGCATCAGCGTGGCGTCGAGATAGTCGCGCCCACGCTTTATCCAGGCCTTTAGGCGGCCCGACTCCTCAAAGCCCTCTTGCTTGAATATGGTGACGCAGGGTGCGTTGGTGTCGGCAATGACCACAAACAGCTGGCGGAGGCCGATGTGGTTGCGCGCATACTGCTTGATGAGCCGCAGGGCGCGGCGGCCGTAGCCGTGGCCCTGGCAGCCGGGGGCGATGAGTAGGCCGAGTTCGGCGCGGTTGTTTAGAGGGTCGAAGTCGATGAAGTCGACCGTGCCAATGGGGCTGCCATCAGAGCAGAGGGTGATCATCAGGCGCAACTGGCGTGAGGCGTAGATGTCGCCCGTGTAGCTGCTGAGGTAGGCCGCCAGCAGGTGGCGCGAATATGGCGCCTGGGTGCCCGACACCGTCCACAGCCCGGGGTCGTTTTCCCAGCGGTAGAGGGTGTCGATGTCGGCAGGCTCAAGTGCGCGCAGGGCCACGGTGTCGTCGGAAATCAGGTTCATGACTGCTGCATTTTGGGTGAAATGATAATGCCGTTTTGGGCTGAATAGATGTGGAAGCTGATGCCCGGCCGCGAATAGCGCGCTATCAGCTCCACTATCTCGCCATAGGAGTGCGAGGAGTTGTCGATGAGCACGTTGGCCGCTCCGCAGGCGGGCATGGCGGTGGCGTAGCGCGCTATGCCGCACTTGGCGGCCACTGCGGGCGCGTTGGCTGCGAGCACCACCCACTGGCCGCGCGAGGTGTCGGCATTGCTGCGGGCGTTGGCGTTGGGGCGCAGCATGCGGCGCAGGCGGGCCATGCCGGCGCGCACGCCCACGCCGGCCTTGACGAGCGGATATAGCAGCGCGCTGTAGCCGGGGAAGTGCTTGCGGTAGAATATGAGCATGGCGTCGTAGAACACGCGCACGTAGCGCATCGAGTCTTTTTTGGTGCTCTCGCCCTTGTAGTGGACCATGTCGACTGGCAGATACCAGTTGTCGTAGCCAGCCTTGGCCATGCGGTATGACAGGTCGATGTCCTCGCCATACATGAAGAAGTCTTCGTCAAAGCCGCCCACGCTCTTTAGCAGACTCGTGCGGCAAAACATGTAGGCACCGGCAAGGATGTCGATGCGGTGGGCCTCGCGCTCGTCGAGGTAGCGCAGATGGTAGCGGGCAAACCAGCGCGAGCGCGGCATGAGCGACGACAGGCCGAATATTTTGCAAAACGACACCCACGGTGTGGGAAAGGCGCGCTTGGACTCGGGCAGAAACACGCCGTTGCCGTCGATCATATGCACCCCGATGGCGCCGCAGCGGCTGTGGGTGCGCATCCACTCAAGCGGCTCGGCCAGGCACTTGTGGGTGATGATGGTGTCGGGGTTGAGGATGAGCGTGTAGCGGCCTCGAGCCTGAGCAATGGCGCGGTTGTTGGCGCGCGCGAAGCCCTCGTTGCGCTCGTTGACGATGAACTTGACCTCGGGGAAACGCTCGCGCAGAAAGCTGAGCGAATAGTCGCACTGGTCGTTGTCGACAACAAACACCTCGCCGCGAAGCCCCTTGAGGGCCTCACGCACCGACAACAGCGTCTGCTCCAGGAAATACTTGACCCTGTAGCTAACAATGACCACGCTTATGTCGATTGCCTCGCCGGTGCTGTCGACGGCCGTCATTTTGCGCTGCATATCTGCTTATTGATCTGGTCGATGTAACCGAGCACCTCGTCGCGGCCGCGGCCGTCGGCGCTCGAAGTCATGAATATGGGCGGCAGTTCCTCCCACGACTTCAGCAGTTCTTCCTTGTAGGCGGCCACATTGCGCGGGCCGGCCTCGCGGCCCAGCTTGTCGAGCTTGGTGAACACGATGCTGAACGGCACTCCGTGCTCGCCCAGCCAATTGAGGAACTCAAGGTCGATTTTCTGCGGCTTGTGGCGGCAGTCGATGAGCACAAACAGGTTGGTCATCTGCTCGCGGCCCAAGATGTAGCTGTCGATGATGCGCTTCAGCTGCTCGCGGCTGTCCTTGCTGCGGGCGGCATAGCCATAGCCTGGAAGGTCGACGATATACCAGGCGTCGTTGATTTTGAAGTGGTTGATGAGCAGAGTCTTGCCCGGAGTGGCACTGGTCTTGGCCAGACCGTTGCGGCCGCACAGCATGTTGATGAGCGACGACTTGCCCACATTAGAGCGCCCTATGAAGGCATACTCGGGCAAATTGCCCTGCGGACATTTGGCCACGTCGGTGTTGCTTATCTCGAATTCAGCTTTCTTTATTATCATAGAGTTGTGAGGTATGTTTCTGTGTGGTTCAACGTGTGGCGGGCAACGTTGTGGCGTGCGCGCCAATACATTATTATGCAAATATAGTTCTTTTAATTCACCTGGGCAACATGGGGCGGCGGTGCGTCAGCCTATTTCAGGAACCACGGCTGCGCAAAAGGCCGAATCGGGGCCGGCGGGAGTGAGCAATGCGCCGCCGGCCACACTCCGCGGCGCGGCAATCATGAATCGGCCTCGCATGCCGCGGCGGCCGCAAGCGGCGGCCACAAGCCCCATGGTGGGGCGCAGGTTCAGCTCCACACACGGGTCGATGCCCACCGTGCCGCCAAAGTCGCGATAGAGCAGCATGTCGAGGCCCACCCAGCCTGTGTAGCGTGCGGCCACCACCCGGCGCACGGCCTCAACGGCCATCTGCTCCACGGCGCCGAAGCCGGGATACAGTTCCGCTATCATGGCCCGCAGTTCATCGGCGCCGGCCACAATGCCGTGGGCATACTGGCTGTGGAAGTCGCTGGCAAACACCGAATAGCCGTCCACGCGGCAGTCGCCGTCCGAGCAGCGCAGCTCGAGGGCGAAGTCGAGGCAGCGGTCGAGGGCCTGCTCACACATCACCGCCCCCTGCCGCCTGATGATGCCCGAGCACCACTGGACAAAGTCGCGCGCACCAGGCTGAAGCACGCGGTACACACCACGGCCGCTGCCCGACCAAGGCGACTTCACGTAACAGCCAGGATGCGCGGCGGCAAAGCGCAGCACGGCATCGCGGCATCCGAGTTCAACGGGCTC
>CALBLR010000240.1 GCA_937896015.1 uncultured Prevotellaceae bacterium
CGGCCTGGCCATGCGCGGCGGACACGACATCACGGCCTGGCTCAATGCCGCCATCGATGCCGTGTGCACCCTGCTCAAGCCCCGTAAAAGCACCCGCAAGGGCGTGGGCTCCCCAGTGGGCGGACGCAGCTACCGCAAGGCCAAGCCTGCGTCTGCCGCCCCGCAGCCGCAGGAGGAGGGACCCACCGAGGCCGAGATCGACGCTGTGCTCGACAAAATCAAGCGGTCGGGCTACAGCGCGCTCACCGATGCCGAGCGCGACACGCTGTTTCGCGCCTCGTCGAAACGCAATTGAACTGACTTGACCATACATTCCAACGAATTTTGAGCAGCAGAGTTAATAATCGCAGCCGCAAGGCAATCAATGGCATGGTGGCCCTTTGGCAAGTGGCCGCCTGGATGCTGACTGTGGCTCTGGCCGCGGCCTTGGTGGCGGGCGCCTATGGCGGGTGCCTCGACCCGCGCCGCCACTCGGCTCTGTGGTCGCTCTTCACGCTGGCCTTCCCGGTGGTGCTGGCCGCAGTGCTTGCGGCTATTGCCGCATGGGCGCTTATGCGCCGGTGGGGCAGGGTGGCTGTGCTTGCGGTGGCCGTGGTGGTGTCGTGGCCCATGGTAAGGGTCACCGCACCCATCAATCTGGCCTCGCCCGGCGATGCCGACTCCACCCGCAGCTTCAAGCTGCTCTCATTCAATGTGATGAACCACGGCACCTACGACGGCAAGCAAAAGGATCGCAACCCCAGCATGGACTATATCCTTAGCCAGGATGCCGACCTTGTGCTGCTGCAAGAGGCCGCCGTGGTCGACAGCAACTTCCTCGACCTGCCGTCAATTAAGATGATGAAACCCGAGCTGCTGCGCCGCTACCCCTACCGCTCGCGCGGCTATCACGACCAGGTGCTGCTGTCGAAGTATCCTTTCAAGGTGGTCGACAACACCAACATAGGCCGCGGCGTGATTGAGCCCGACGAGCAGGCCACGTTCTACCGCTTCTATGCCAAGGTCTACGATGTGCAGATGCCCCACGGGCAGCAGCTGAGGCTGGTGAACGTGCACTTGCAGTCGATAGGGCTCACCAGCGACGACAAGGACCTGTATATGCGGCTCACGCGCCTCGACGAGGGCATGGGCTCGCGCCGCGAGATGCGCGCCGTTAAGCATTCGCTCGTCGACAAGCTCAGTTTTGCATTCCGCCGCCGAGCCGCCGCCGCGTGGAATTTGCGCCGTGTGCTCGACGCCAGTCCAGGCAACGTGGTCTTGGCCGGCGACTTCAACGACACCCCCGGCTCGTATGCCTACCGCACCATACGCGGCGGCGACATGGCCGATGCCTGGGCCGACTGCGCCCTTGGCCCAACCTACACCTTCCACGCCAACCGCCTCTACTTCCACATCGACCAGGTGCTGTATCGCGGCAACCTCAAGGCGGTGTCGATAAAGCGCGACCGCGCGGGCGACAGCGACCACTATCCGCTTGTGGCCGAATTCGAGTGGGCGCCGCCCGGACGGTGATCAACGACAACAGACAACACACAATACTCACAGATAAAGTTTTTTATATATGAGAAAGTTATTTTTATCAACCGCCGCCGCATGCTGCCTTGCTTTGGTGGCAAGCGGTGCTAACAAGAAGAACGTGAAGCATCAAAATCCGTTCATGACGCCCTATGCCACACAGTATGGCATTCCGCCATTCGACAAAATCACCATTGCCGACTATCTGCCCGCCCTCAAGGCCGGCATCGAGCAGCACAACGAGGAAATCAGCGCCATCGTGGCGCAGCGCTCGCGAGCCGACTTCGACAACACCGTGCTGGCTCTCGACAACAGCGGTGAACTGTTCAACAAGGTGGCATATGTCTACTATGCCCTGTGTGAGAGCGACAACACGCCCGAAATGCAGAAACTCTCGGAGCAGATAGCCCCCATGCTCACCGCGCACAACGATGAGATTTACATGAACGAGGGCCTGTTTCAGCGCATCAAGGCCGTGCACGACAATGCCCAGAAACTCGGCCTCACCAAGGTGCAGCTGCGCCTCACCGACAAGTACTACAAGCGCTTCGTGCGCAATGGCGCACTGCTGAGCGAGGCCCAGAAGGACACCCTAAAGGACATCAACAAGCGCCAGGCCGCGCTCGAACTCTCGTTTACCAACAATGTGATGCACGAGATTGCCAACAACGTGATCCTGGTCGACGACAAGGCCCGGCTCAGCGGCCTCTCGCAGCAGACCATCGACGACGCAGCCGCCCTTGCAGCCAAGCGCGGCGAGCAGGGCAAGTGGGCCTTCACCGCCAGCGGCGCCACTCGCCTGGCCGTGCTCACCAGCGCCGACAACCGCGCCCTGCGCCAGCAGATGTATGAAACCTACACCAACACCGCCAGCCGCGGCAACGAGTGGGACAACAGCAAAAACATCAACGAAATCATTCTGCTGCGCCAGCAAAAGGCCCGCCTGCTGGGCTTCGAGACTTTTGCCGACTACGCCCTCGACCCCGTGATGGCCAAGACCGTGGGCAACGCCGAGAAGCTGCTCTACCAAATCTTCAATCCGGCAGTGGCCAAGGTTAAGGAGGAGGTGGCCGACATGCAAGCCTATGCCGACGCCCACGGCGGCAACTTCAAGATTGCCCCTTGGGACTATTACTACTATGCCGAGAAGGTAAAGAAGGAGAAGTTTAACTTCAGCGAAGACGAGGTGCGCCCATACTTTGAGCTCAACAGCGTGATAAAGAACGGCGTGTTCTACTGCGCCAACAAGCTCTACGGCCTCACGTTCACCGAACTCAAGAAAGCCCCGAAATACAATCCCGAGGTCACCGTGTATGACGTGAAGGACGCCAGCGGCAAGCACCTGGCCGTGTTCATGACCGACTACTTCCCACGCGCCACCAAGGCTCAGGGCGCATGGATGAGCGAACTCAACTCGGAGTACAACTACGAGGGCAAGAGCGAGCGCCCCATTGTGTACAATGTGGCCAGCTTCACTCCAGCCACCAAGAGCATGCCGTCGCTGCTCACCATCGATGAGGTGCAGACCGCCTTCCACGAGTTTGGCCACGCCCTGCAGGGCATGCTCACACAGGCGCAGTTCCGCGGCCTGGCCGGCACCAATGTTGACCGCGACATAGTGGAGATGCACTCGCAAATCAACGAGCACTGGGCACTGCTGCCCGAGGTGCTGAAGAACTATGCCCGCCACTACAAGACGGGCGAGGTGATTCCGCAGACTTTGGTCGACAAGGTGATCGAGACTTCGAAATTCAACCAGGGCTTCATGATGACCGAACTTGTGGGCGCAGCACTGCTCGACATTGAGTGGCACAAGCTCAACTGGTGCACCGGCATCGACGTGCGCGGCTTCGAGCGCTCAGTGGCCCGCCGCATAGGCATGCCCGACGAGGTGCAGTTCCGCTATCGCAGCCCCTACTTCAAGCACATCTTCGACAACGACCAGTACAGCTGCGGCTACTACACCTACCTGTGGTCGCAGGTGCTTGAGGCCGACGCCTGGGAGGTGTTCAAGAAGATGGGCCCCATGAATCCAGAGGCTGCCGCACGCTACCGCAAGATATTTCTTGAATCGGGCGACACCGAGGATGCCATGACACAGTTCAAGTCCTTCACCGGCACCGACCCCGACGCCACACCCCTGCTGCGCAACCACGGCCTCGTTGAGTAATCACGGCCTAAAGCAAAACGCACTGCGGCCCGGCTTGACACGTTTGTCAGGCCGGGCCGCTTGCTTGTGCGCTTCAGGAGAGTGCGCCTATCGTTTCATTTGCTTGGCTTGCTTCAGCTTGCCCAGCAGGCTCGGAGCCGCATTGAATTCGTTGGGCTGGAATGCCACACACGGGAAGCCTGCTATGGCACCGTTGATGTCGAACTGCGCCATCACCTTCTTGTCGGCGCTGATGTAGGTGGGCAGGATGCTCACCTTCTCGTTATATGTGTATCCCTTGGCCGAGAGCCAGTCTTTTATGTAGGGCGAGCGCAGCGTCTTCGACTCGTCGGCAATCACCAGAGCAGCAGCATACTTGCCGCCGTCGTCCATAATCAGAATCTGCGGGAAGTCCTGCGAACTGGTGGTCACAATCAGTCCCAGCAAGCCGCCAAAGCCGTCGTCGGTGGTGCCGGTGAAGTAGCTCTGCTTCTTGTATTGCTCCACAGCTTCGCTCAGTGTCATGGTGCCGAAGTCGGTGAGCGGTGCGGGGAAGTTTACAGTCTCGGGCGGCACTTGGCCGCTGAGGTCGTTGTAGGCATAGTGTATGCTGGGCATGAACGATGATGCCGATCCCTCGGGCTTGTCCATCGATACATAGGCCACGCATTTCATCAGGTAGTTGTAGTAGATTTGCGAGCCGTCGCTGGCGTCCTTCATCGAGGTGTATTTGAAGCCGGTGCGGCTCAGGCATGTGTCGACCTCGGCTGTGGTGGGACGGTTCTCAAGGGTGTAATACACAGCGGCCTCCTCGAGCTTGCTCTTGGTGGCCACGTCAAACCAGTAGCGCACGCTGGCGTGCTTCCGCCCGTTTTTGGCCTTGAACACATACACGCCGTTGTCGATCTTCGATGCGGTTGAGTCGAGCGTGTTGCCGCAATACTGCTCCATCAGCTCCACCAGCTCCACGGGTGCGTAGTGGCCCAGATAGGGCACTGCCAGTCCGGCCTGTGCGGCGTCGCTGAGGTCGTTGAGCCGGCCCCACGAGAAGGCGTCGTTGGTCGGGCCGGGCAGCACGTAGAATTTGCTGCCGCTCTCTTCCAGGGCCACATGGGCGTTGTCTTTGCCCTGGTTGTACACCTTTATGCCATTTTGCTCGCTCTCGGCGGCATATCCGTCGGCGGCGAGGCGCTTGGTCAGGGCTTCAAGCTCATCTGCGCCAGCATATTCGCCCTTGGCGTAGCGGTAGATTTTTGTTTCGGGGTCGAAGCAGTAGGTGTAGCTCAACTGCGCGTTCTTAATGTTCTTCACCGCGCGCAGGTGAATGCTGTCGGTCTTCACCACCTGGAAGCCGCGCGCCGTTTCGCTCGCGCTCACCTCGTCGATGGTTTTGTCGAAGTCGGTGATTGGCAGCGCCCACTCGCTGGGGTTCACCGCAGGCTCGTCGTTTTTGTCGTTGCACGATGTGGCTGCGGGCAGCATCATTGCGGCCACAGCCAGTGCAGATAGTAATTTAGTCTTGCTCATAATCAAAATCATTATAGTTTTTAATAGTGACACTTGAATTTTTTCAAAGTGCAAATATAGCGCATTTCAGTTGGTTGTGGCAATAATTGCGTCAATAGTGTGAGTTTTTTTGCAGTGCGGCGTTACAAATGTCCTACCTTTGCGTGTTTTTAAGTGAAAGCAATGGACAATGAAGCGATGACATCCACATTCAGCCGCCTGCGCCTGCGCCTGCTGGGCATGGCGCAGCGCATCACCGGCAACGTCGACGACGCTGCCGATGCCGTGCAGGACGCATTCGCGCGGTTGTGGATGCGCCGCTCGCAGCTGCCCGGCGAGGCGGCCGAGGGAACTGCAGTGGTGGCCGTGCGCAATGCCAGCCTCGATGCGGTGCGCCGCCGCAACGCCCGCCGCAGTGTGCCGCTCGAGGCCGCTGCGGCCGAGGCCGGCGAACCCACGCAGTGGGCCGAGCGGGCCGAAGCCTACCGCCAGGTGCGCGCCATAATCGACACGCGGCTCACCGAGTCGCAGAGGCGGGTGCTGGTGATGCGCGACTTCGAGGGCCGCGGCTTCGACGAAATTGCCGAGACGCTGGGCATAAGCCCTGAAAGCGCGCGCATGCAGCTGAGCCGCGCCCGCAAGGCGGTGCGCGAGTGCTACC
>CALBLR010000241.1 GCA_937896015.1 uncultured Prevotellaceae bacterium
CGAAATGGTGCCGCTCATGGGCCACGAAGACGAGCAGAAATATTGGGACTACTGCTCGGCCAATGTGACTTCGAAGCAGGGCCTCGTAGACATCAAGCAGAATGTGAAGAACTCGCAGTTTGCAACTCCGCTGTTTGAGTTCTCTGGCGCATGCTCGGGTTGCGGCGAGACTCCCTATCTGAAACTTATATCACAGCTGTTTGGCGACCGCGAAATTGTGTCGAACGCCACCGGCTGCAGCTCGATATACTCGGCTTCGGTTCCCTCAACCCCCTACACCACCAACGCCAAGGGCCACGGTCCCGTGTGGGCCAACTCGCTGTTTGAGGACTTCTGCGAGTTTGGCATGGGCATGAGCATTGCCGACGAGAAGCTGCGCACACGCGTCAAGGGCTTCGTGCAAGAGGCCCTGGAAAGCGCCACAGTGGCCAGCGATGTGAAGGAACTGTATCAGGAATGGCTTGAGAACTACAACGACGGTGCCAAGTCGCGCGAACTGAGCGACAAGATTCTTGCCGCCATCGAGCACAGCGACAGCCCCGCCGACAAGAAGGTGAAAGGGCTTGGCCAGTATCTGGTGAAGCGCTCGCAATGGATTGTGGGCGGCGACGGCGCATCCTACGACATCGGCTTCGGCGGCCTTGACCACGTGATTGCCTCTGGCAAGAACGTGAACATTCTGGTGCTCGACACCGAGGTTTACTCCAACACCGGCGGCCAGGCTTCGAAGGCCACGCCTATCGGTGCCATCGCCAAGTTTGCCGCAGCCGGCAAGCGCGTGCGCAAGAAGGATCTTGGCCTCATAGCCTCAACCTACGGCTACGTGTATGTGGCACAGGTGGCAATGGGCGCCGACAACATGCAGTGCCTCAAGGCTATCCGCGAGGCTGAGGCCTACGACGGTCCGTCGGTGATCATCGCCTACGCTCCGTGCATCAACCACGGCCTGAAGGCCGGCATGGGCAAGTCGCAAGCCGAGGAGCAGAAAGCAGTGGCATGCGGCTACTGGCACCTGTGGCGCTACAATCCCGAACTTGAGAAAGAGGGCAAGAACCCCTTCACTCTCGACAGCAAGGAGCCTAACTGGGACGAGTTCATCAACTTCCTGAAGGGCGAGGTGCGCTACGCATCGGTGCTCAAACAATACCCGCAGGAGGCCGAGGAGCTGTTCAACGCCGCCAAGGAGAACGCCAAGTGGCGCTACAACAACTACCGCCGTCTGGCACGCCAGCAGTGGGGCGTAGAGCCTGAAGATTAACACAAGTAGGGCACTGGACTACTGCCCAGCGCCACACAGCATAACCACAAAATAGCAGAGCCGACAACTCCCAACCGAGTTGCCGGCTCTGCCGCTTTTTGCCCCAAGTACCATGGCAGAGTCAATCTTAAGCGAAGAAGGCTATAGGAACGTGTATGCCAAGAGTACTAAAATTTAGCAATCCTGGCGAGTTTGCAGATGGAAATGCGCCAAACAGCGACGAAGGATGTGTAGACGCGGCATGCCGCGTCTACACAGTTATTATTGATTATCAACATATTGACGTCGCTTTTCTCAATTAGATTGCAGTGGTCGTGCTGTGCTGCCTCGGGTGTTTGTGCGATTATGCCTCGGAGCGGTAGGTGATGATTCCTTCGAGTTGACTCTTTATCGACTCAAAATTCTGGCTCAGGTCCAATGTGGTAAACATGATGATGTTGCCATCATTTAGAGTCATGCGTTCCGACATGGCACCATAGGCCGTAGTCATGGCGTAGAGCAGCATGCCGTCGACCTCGCCGGTGTGCTTCTTATCCTCGTTGGTGACATAGGTGTGAATTTGGTAGATATTTGCCGAATGGATCGACAGCCGGCCATAATGCTCTTGCAGCGTGCGCGAATAGTATTTGGCGTCGATGATGAGGGTGCGTCCACTGGGAAACGACAATGTGACATCAGTGTTCATGGTGGGCAGCAACGACGACTGCGGAGCATCCTTGCATATGTTCCAACCTATCATCTTGGCCCTTGCCTTCAATTCGGGATGCCAGCGCCGGTAATAGGCCATTACAAACCGCTGAAACAGCAAGGCCATATTTGAATCGGTGAATTGCGGGGCATGACTGCCGCCAGCTTCGGTGGAGGGAAGCAAGTCGGCCACGACAAAGTAGCAGATGGCGTGCAGCGTTTGGTAGACACGCGAATTGCGGTCGTACCGCAGTTGGCCCCATTTCAGCGACTTCAAATCAATGATGCCGACTTCGCTGAAAAATGGCATCAGCCGGCGCAGAGCAGCCTTTCTGGCCTTGCCCACCTCAGAACTTCGCAAGAGTAGCACAGAGGTGGATTTATTTAGCTGTTTCGGGTGAAAGCGTGGCGGTTAGGGGGTGAGCGCGGGAATTAGTTGCGGAGTTCGTTTTCGATTTTCTCGA
>CALBLR010000242.1 GCA_937896015.1 uncultured Prevotellaceae bacterium
AGGACGCAGTGCATTTGATTTTTCCGAAATAACAGTGTATTTGGGGAACACCATTTATAAATCATGGGTGGCCAACGGCAAAAACGGCACAGACATAAAGAATTACTCTGGAGAGCCACAACGAGTTTATTTAAAAAGCCCCAACAGCTCCATAAACGGAATAGAACTGCCTCCAAACAGCAGCGACACAATTTTAATGACCATACAGGCATATTCAGGAGCAACGAGTACATTCAAACTTGATGACACATTCTACCTAACGTTGACCAACAACGAGAATAAAACAATTGGCGGAACAGGATTCAGAGTTTTAATAAGTGGCTCTGGCACTGACATTTCTGAGCCTGTTATAGGAGAAATTAATCCAGGCATAGGGTCTCTTGGCACCTTGACGGCCAACAATGCCAATCAACAAGCCGCTTATAAATGGATGGATAAAGACCACAACACTCTTGGCACAGGAAAGAGTCTGACAATTGACTTGGGCAAAAATAGAAGAGAATATATTTTGAAAGTCACTTCGGCCAAAGATAATTCTGTGGCTTATGCCTATACTGAACCAATAGGAATACAGATATCAGGCATTTCACCCAATCCATGTTCATCGCAAATTTGCATTAGTACAAATGTGCCCACGAGTTCAGGCACAGTAATCAGCATCACAAATATAGCTGGGACATGGCACAAGGACATCCCCGTAAAGGAAGGAAGGACACAAGTAGAAGTCTCCACAACTGATTTTCCGGCTGGGAGGTATTTTGTGAGCCTGATTGTTGACGGCAACGTGATATCCAATAAACAAATCGTTAAACTATAAAAAACAACCGCGTTATGAAAGCATTCAAATCATTATTGGCATCGGCGGCAATTCTGCTTTGCTGCAGCATGGCCACTGGCGCTGAATACAAGTATGTGCCACTTGTGCAAGAAGGGGCTAAGTGGGAATACTACAGCACTAAATACTACTTCAGGTCATTTGACGACCCCATGAAGGGCGTCAGTTTTCCATTCACCATCAGCCTTGAGGGTGACTCAGTGGTTAATGGGAAAACTTACAAGAAATGCTGGCTTAAGTTTTATGACAAATATATGCACCTGACCACAGAGACCGACCGCAAGCTATACGGTGGCAGAACGCGCTTCTTGATAGCCCTACTACGTGAGGAGGACAAGCGCGTGTATGCCGTGTATCAGCACGACATGGAACTGTTTTTCAAAAACTATGCGTTCGGGTCAGGCAGCTGGATTAGGGATGGCGATTTCTTCGAATGGATGATATATGACTTCAACAACATTGAAAGCGTGCTCGACATGCCATATTCCAAGACACACGACCCCGCCATGAACCTTGAGCTTGTGAAAGACAAGGATGAGACGTTTGAGATAGACGGGGCAATGCGGAAAGGAATAAAACTGGACTACAGATATCGCAACGTTGATGGAAATCTGATTCAAATCGATGAGCGCAGCAGCGACATTCACATAATTGAAGGCATCGGTGTGGCGGAATTGTCGATAAGCACTGACATATCAACAAATAGAGCTTTCCTGTTTTTAAGTCCACAAGCATACCCCATAAGCATGGATGAAATCGGATTGACCGGATTGCCAAAAGCCTTGTTCTATAAAATGACATTGAATGGCAAGGTGATGCTAAAGTCAAAGCTCTGCCCAGACTTTGGCATCGACGAGCCGCAAACGGGGGTTGAAGACGTTGAAAGTGACACCACACAAAGCGCCGACAACAGCTACTACAACCTGATGGGGCAGAAAGTGAACCCCGACAACCTGACCACGGGCATATACATCCACCGCGGACAAAAGGTGCAGGTGGTGCGTTAAAAGAATGAACTGTTCTCATAATCTAAAAAGAGGCTGTGCCAAATTTGTCACAGCCTCTTTTTGATGTTTTAGCACGGGTGTGGAGTGTATCTGCAAAAATAAAGTGCGTGTATTTTCGTGCAATGGCAAAAAACGAACTTGCTCGTTTTTTTGCCATTGCGCTCGGTTTGCACTAATTTTGCACATTGGAAATAAAGTGAGCGTGATTTCGACAATATTGACCCTTGGTGCGGCCATGGCTGTGGCCGGGTGCGCAGTTGCCGGGTGGCGGCTGGGACTCAGGGGGCAGTTGTCGGGCATCACGGCGTGCGTGCTGGCACTGGCGGCGTGCTGGGCGTGCGGCCCTATGGCTTGCAGCACGGCCACGGCCATTGTGCCTGAGGCAAAGAGCCTGCCAAGGCCGCTGCTCGAAGCAGCAGTTCGGGCCGTGGTGGCAGCCATTGTGTGGCTCACGGTGCGCGTGGCAGGCTTCTACGCCCCGGCCGTGAGGGTTAAGCGCCTCATGGAGGGCCTCGAGCGGATTGCTGGCATGGCACTTGCCGCCATGCAGTGCGCAGTGGCCGCGGCACTGCTGCTGACAATGGCGGCGGCCGCAAGCACACAAGTGCGTAAAACCGTGGCACAGCACCCGGCAGCCCGCATGGCCGTGAATGCGGCCGCGGCACTCACCGGATGCCACGCAGCGCCGCTGGGCGCGCATTAAGCAGAAGAAACACAGCCGGCCACAGGCCGGCCAATCATAGCAGACATGAGTCAGAACAAAGGAAACAACAAACGAAAAGAAGAAGAGGAAAAGCGAATAATAAGCGATGCGGCCTCGGAAGAGTATAAATACGGCTTCGTGACCAGCATCGACACCCACGTTCTGCCCAAGGGGCTCAACGAGGATGTGGTGCGCACCATATCGCGCCTCAAGGGCGAGCCCGAGTGGCTGCTCGAGTTCCGCCTGAAGGCCTACCGCCACTGGACCACTCTGAAGATGCCCACGTGGGGGCACGTGCACCTGCCGCCCATCGACTTCCAGGCCATAAGCTACTATGCCGCACCGCGCAAGCAGGAAAGCGGCAGCAAGGAAATCGACCCGGAGCTGAAGAAGACTTTCGACAAGCTGGGCATTCCGCTCGAAGAGCGCCTGCGCCTGAGCGGCATGGCCGTGGACGCCATCATGGACAGCGTGAGCGTGCACACCAGCTACCGCGAGCGGCTGGCCGAACTGGGCGTGATTTTCTGCTCGATAAGCGAGGCGGTGAAGGACTATCCCGACCTGGTGAAACGCTACCTGGGCTCGGTGGTGCCCTACACCGACAACTTCTTTGCGGCCCTGAACTCGGCCGTGTTCAGCGACGGCTCGTTTGTGTACATTCCCAAGGGCGTGCGATGCCCCATGGAACTGTCGAGCTACTTCCGCATCAACGCCGCCCAGACGGGGCAGTTTGAGCGCACTCTGATTGTGGCCGACGACGACAGCTATGTGTCGTATCTGGAGGGCTGCACAGCCCCCATGCGCGATGAAAACCAGCTGCACGCCGCCATAGTGGAAATTGTGGTGGAAGACCGCGCCGAAGTGAAATACAGCACCGTGCAAAACTGGTATCCCGGCGACAAAAACGGCAAGGGCGGCATCTACAACCTGGTGACAAAGCGCGGCTTGTGCCGCGGCGACTACTCCAAACTGTCGTGGACACAGGTGGAGACCGGCTCGGCCATCACCTGGAAATACCCCAGCTGCATACTCAAGGGCAACAACTCGGTGGGCGAGTTCTACTCGGTGGCGCTGACGCGCAACTATCAGGAGGCCGACACCGGCACCAAGATGATTCACCTGGGCAAGAACAGCCGCAGCACCATAGTGTCGAAGGGCATATCGGCCGGACACAGCCAAAACAGCTACCGCGGCATGGTGAAGGTGGCCCCCGCAGCCACCGGCTGCCGCAACTACACCCAGTGCGACTCGCTGCTGCTGACCCCCACCAGCGGTGCCCACACCTTCCCCGTGATTGAGGTGGGCAACGACTCGAGTGTGGTGGAGCACGAGGCCACCACCAGCAAGATCAATGAGGACCAGATATTCTACTGCAACCAGCGCGGCATAAGCACCGAAGACGCCGTGGGCCTGATTGTGAACGGCTATGCCAAAGAGGTGATGGCCAAGCTGCCCATGGAGTTTGCCGTAGAGGCGCAAAAGCTGCTGTCGGTGTCGCTTGAGGGCAGTGTGGGATAAAGCCTCCCGGCTGGAGACAGATAATTTAGCAACAAAAATCAAAAAAAAAGACACAATCACGACATATGTTAGTAGTTAAAGACTTACACGCCTCCATCGAAGGCAAGGAGATTTTGAAGGGCGTCAACCTCACCGTGAAGCCCGGCGAGGTGCATGCCATAATGGGGCCCAACGGCTCGGGCAAAAGCACCCTGTCGGCAGTGCTCACCGGCAACCCCGCCTACACCGTGACCGGCGGCTCCGCCACTTTCTACGGCAAAGACCTGCTGGCCATGACTCCCGAAGACCGCGCCCACGAGGGACTGTTCCTGAGTTTCCAGTATCCTGTGGAGATTCCAGGCGTGTCGATGGTGAACTTCATGCGCGCCGCCATCAACGAAAAGCGCAAATACCACGGCCAAGAGCCACTGAGCGCCAGCGAGTTTCTGAAGCTGATGCGCGAAAAGCGCGCCGTGGTGGAGCTTGACAACAAGCTCGCGTCGCGCGCCGTGAACGAGGGCTTCTCGGGCGGAGAGAAAAAGCGCAACGAGATTTTCCAGATGGCCATGCTTGAGCCACGGCTGTCGATCCTCGACGAGACCGACAGCGGCCTCGACATCGACGCCCTGCGTGTGGTGGCCGGCGGCGTGAACAAGCTCAAGACCGACCAGAACGCCACCATCGTCATCACCCACTACGAGCGTCTGCTCGACTACATCAAGCCCGACTTCGTGCACGTGCTGTACAAGGGCCGCATAGTGCTGTCGAGCGGCCCCGAGCTGGCCAAAGAGCTTGAGGATAAGGGCTATGACTGGATTAAGGAGCAAGTGGACAACGAAGACAAGAAGTGACACACACTATGACCAACGCATTACAACAATACACCGACCTCCACGACCAGCAGCTGAGCGCCCTGCGCAGCCACTCGCCCGAGGCGCTCAATGCCATGCGCAGCCGCGCGCGGCAGGCTCTGGACGGCGCCGCGCTGCCCCGCAAGGGCTCGGACGACTACGAGGCCACCGACCTTGAGCAAGTGCTTGCGCCCGACTATGGCATCAACGTGAACCGCATGCCATTCACAGCCGAC
>CALBLR010000243.1 GCA_937896015.1 uncultured Prevotellaceae bacterium
GTTGTTGTCGCCGATGCCGTAGTGGTTGCGGTTGTTGCTGTAGTGGTAGCGGCGCATGTCGGTCCACTGCTCGGGCTGCAGATACATGGCTATGTATTTCTGCTCCATGAGGTCGCGCAGCGAGAACTCAGAGGGATTGAAGAACCAGTGCTTGTTGCCACGGTCGGTAACCTTGTGCACCGAGGGGTTCTTGCTTGAGCCGCGGTAGTAGGCCACGTCGTTGAGGAACGCGTTGACCTGAGCGTCCCAGTATTCCTTGGCCTGGAAGCCGGGCTTGCCAGCCTTCGACTCGCCGGGATACTTGTTGTCGGTCTTGGAATCGTAGTTCTCGTTGGTGTACTTCTTCAGGAAGAAGTCGAGGTGGCGCTGAATGTTCCACTCAGTGGCTTCCTTGGCCAGGGCGCAAGCCTCGGTCTTGTTGCCAAGCCAGTATTCGGCCTCGGCCTTGATGAAGTAGAGCTCCTCCATTGTGAAGATGGGATTGTAGCCGTCAACGTCGCCGGCATATGCACCCATATAGAGGTTAGGATAGTTGGCGATCTTGAAAGTCGAGCCCATGCCGATGTTGTTGTCGAGGAAGCGCATCTTGTTCACGTTGCTCGACACCGACGCGGTGGCCGGGCCTTCGCGCGAAATCATGAGCAGGCCGCAGCGGGGGTCGTTGGCATAGCCGTCGTGAGCGCCCTCGCCGTTGAAGCGGCCGCACTTAAGCTCGTTGTTTGGTGCAGAGATGCCCAGGAGGTCCTGCATGAAGAAGCGCGACGGAATGGCCTCGTCGAGGAGGTTGCGGCGCGACTCCCAAGAGTTGATCACAGGCTTTGCCACACTCCACACGCAGTTCTGCTCGTTGGTGCCGCCGGTGAAGTTGTAGCGTGGTTCGTTGCCAAACCAGCTGCCGTAGAGCAGGTTGCCGCTGCGCCACTGCTTGATTGCGGCGTCGGCAGCGTCGATAATCTTCTGGCAGGTGGCCGCGCTGCGGTCCACGTTAGGCAGGTTGCGCAGCAGCAGGCGAGCCTTGACGGCCAGCACCAGGCCCTTCCACTTGCTGAGGTCGCCGGCATACACGCGATCCTGACTGGCAGTGATGGTGCGGTTGGTGGGGCAGTTGACCACAGCCGGGTCGTCATACATCTTTATAAGGTCCTCGCACTCGTTGAACATCCACTCATAGATTGAAGCCTGAGTGTCGTAGGCGGGCGAGTTGCTCTGGTAAGCCTGCGAGTTGGGCATGTCGCCGAAAGCATCGGTTGCGAGCTGGGTCGACATGAGCTTGATGGTGCGTGCAATCAGCTCGTAGTTTGGCGAGTTGATTTCACGTGAATTTTTCACAATGTTGTTGGCATTGACGCCCACATCATAGAAGTGGCGGCGCCACTGCGGGTGACGGTTCATAGTGAGGAATTCCCACTCACTCTTGTAGGAATATGAGCCAACAGAACTCTTGCCGCCAGTGGTGAGGCACTGCGACAGATAGGTGTAGTATTCTGCATGGTCATATACCGACTGCTGGGCGTAGAACACGACTGTGGGCAGACCCACCTCGGCGGTGATGCTGTGAGCCCTGTCGGGGTTCACGTTGTCGTCGAGCTTGTCTTCACAGCTGACCATGGTCATACCGGCCAACAGGA
>CALBLR010000244.1 GCA_937896015.1 uncultured Prevotellaceae bacterium
TGATGTCGTCGATCTCCACACGCTCAGTCACGTGCTGCTTGTCGGGCTTGAACAGGTTGAGGCTGTGCTCATATATGTTGTACACACCCTTGAAGTGCGAACCTATGTTGATGGGCCAGCTCAGCGGGCGCACGCTTATCTTCAGCTCCTGCTCCAGCTCGTCGAGGATGTCAAACGGGTCGCGGCCCTCGTGGTCGAGCTTGTTGACAAATATAATCACAGGAGTGTTGCGCATGCGGCACACCTCCATCAGCTTGCGCGTCTGCGTCTCCACGCCCTTTGCCACATCCACCACTATTATCACGCTGTCTACGGCGGTGAGGGTGCGGTAGGTGTCTTCGGCAAAGTCCTGGTGGCCGGGGGTGTCGAGAATGTTGATTTTGTAGTCGCCATAGTTGAAGCCCATCACCGATGTGGCCACCGAGATGCCGCGCTGCTTCTCAATCTCCATCCAGTCGCTGGTGGCCGTTTTCTTGATTTTGTTCGACTTCACAGCTCCCGCCACATGAATGGCGCCGCCAAACAGCAGCAGCTTTTCGGTGAGTGTGGTCTTGCCCGCATCGGGGTGCGAGATTATGGCGAACGTGCGCCGCTTGGCTATTTCGTTTTGTAGATTTCCCACTGTGTAGATATGAAATTTCTGTTGTTATCCTTGTTGCTCTATATTTAATCATGTGTGCCGGCCAATGCGCCGATGCGCCTTATGCAGTCGGCAAGGCTGTCCTCCCAGTAGGGGATGGTGATGCCCAGTGTGGCCTTTATCTTGCTTTTGTCAAGCACGCTGTAGTGCGGCCGCGTGGCCCTGGTGGGGTAGGCGTCGCTCAGGCACGGCTCCACGTCGCAGCCCTCAATGCCGCCAATGCGGTGTATGCTCTTGGTGAAGTCATACCACGATATTGCCCCTTCGTCGCTGAAGTGGTAGATGCCGCCGTGCCACTCTGCAGCGCCAATGGCCGCCATTATGGCCCGCGCCAGGTCGAGGGCGTAGGTGGGCGTGCCCACCTGGTCGCACACCACCCGCAGCTCTTTGCGGGTGCGGCCTAAGTCGAGCATCGTCTTCACAAAGTTGTGCCCGTAGGGCGAGTATAGCCACGCCGTGCGAATTATTATGCTGCCAGGCGCAGCCGCCAGCAGCGCGCGCTCGCCCTCAAGCTTGGTGCTGCCATACACCGACTGCGGAGCCGTGGCGTCGTCTTCGCGGTAGGGGGCGCATGCCGTGCCGCTGAACACGTAGTCGGTGGAGATGTGCACCACCTTGGCCCCGTGGGCCTCGGCGGCGCGCGCCAGCACACCGGCCGCCTCGGCGTTGAGCCGGCGGCACAGCTCGGGCTCGTCCTCGGCCTTGTCGACTGCAGTGAATGCCGCGCAGTTCACCAGATAGTCCACGCGGTGGGCGTCAAAAAACGCGTCCACCGCCCGCGCGTCGGTAATGTCCAGCTCGTCGCGGTCGGTGAATATGCCACGGCAGCTGCCGTCGGCCTCAATCAGATTTCTCATCTCGTGTCCCAGCTGCCCGTTGGCGCCTGTTATCAATATCGTCTTGGTTGCCATTGTGTTATGTGTGCGTTGTGATTGCTTCTGTGTGAGTGTGGGTTGTGTAGTCAATGCTTGTCGCCATCGTCGCCAAACAGCGGCTTCTCCTCATCCTTTTTGAAATAGGCAGCCAGCAGTGCCACAAAGCGCGAAATCTGCCTGATGGCCGCCTCGGTGTCCTTGCTGATGGGCTTGCCCTGCAGCCTCAGCATCATCACGCCATACAGCGCGTTGAAGCACGTTTCCAGCTCGCCGGCCTGCTCCTCCTTGGGCGTCTTGGCCCGCAGCTCCACTATGTAGGGCAGCGTGCGGTAGAACTCGGCAGTGTAGTCGGGAAATTTGGTGCTGCCCAGCAGTTGCTGGTGCAGGTCGGCCAGGCGTATTATCACATTCTTGTTGATTTGCAGATGCCCGCTCTTGCGCTTGTCCTCAAGCTCCATCATCTTAATCAGGCCCTCATACCAGTCCAGAATCTCGAGCCGCGTGGCCTCGTCCACTTTGTAGCGCGACACAATGTTGCTCTTCACGGCCTCAATGTCGAGCCCGCAGGCCCTTATCAAGTCCTCCACCTGCCACATATACAGCAGGTATTCCGCAATGTTCTCCTTGCGCTTGGCTTTAGCTATTATCATGCATCACCTCCTTATCCAAACTTGCTGATGTTGCGCAGCGCATGCTCGTCGATAATCTTGATGCGGCGGCCGTCAACCGTGATGATGTGCTCCTGCACAAACGACGACAGGGTCCTGATGGCGTTCGACGTGGTCATGTTCGACAGGTTGGCTATGTCCTCGCGCGCCATGTATATCTTCAGCGTCTCCCCGTCTTCCTCAAACCCGTAGTTGTCGATGAGCACCGTCAGCGCCTCGGCCAGACGGCCTCGTATGTGCTTCTGAGTGAGGTTCACAATGCGCGTGTCCGAGCCGCCCAGGTTGCGCGACAGCTCGTGAATGAAAAACCACGCCAGCTTGTTGTTGTTGTTAATCAGGCTCTTCACCACATCCATCGGGATCGTGCCAATGGTCGACGCCTCAAACGCTGCCGCGCTCGACACATACGGCTCCTCGGCAAAGTAGGCGCGGTAGCCGAAATACTGGATGGGGCGGTAGAGGCGCAATATCTGCTGCCGGCCGCCTATGCCGTCCTTAAACAGCTTCACCTTGCCCTTTATCAGGCACCACAAATAGCGCGGAGTGTCGTGCTCGGCATACACGATTTGATTCTTTCTGAAAGTGTGGGCCACAAAGTTGTCGGCCACAATACGTTTCTCCTCGGGCGACAGAATCGACCAAATCTCGGCCAAATCCTCACTGATTATTTTTTCAAGAGTGCTCTTTTTTATCATCTGCTAAACAACAATGCTATAAAACATACAAAAGTAGTCAATAATCTGAACAATAGCAAGAAGCCCGCCGATTAATCGCCCAAAAGCACCCCATTTGCCGCCTCACGCGGCCGTTTCCGCTCTAACGCCTGGAGTCAATTTCCTTTAGATAGTCCTCAATTTTCTGCGACCTGACCAAGCCAATGAACATCTCCCTCATGCGCGGGTCGTCGTCTTCAGGGTCCCCGAATTTCGCCTGCCAGCTTTGCGGCACCCAATCCTCAACAAACTCGATTTTGTCGGTCATCACCCGCGCAAAGTCTGTCAGGCATTTGTAGAAGTCCCTCACAAATGTCCCAGTCTCGCAGTAGGCGTCAAGAATAAACCTGTCGTCACTTTCATCATACACCGAGAAAATCCCGCAATTGCCAGGCCACAGTTCCCTCTTGCAAGAGTGGTCAAAAAACCAAAGGCATATTAGTCAAAACGGGTGCTGAAAGCGCATA
>CALBLR010000245.1 GCA_937896015.1 uncultured Prevotellaceae bacterium
GCTCAATTTCGCGTATTTTGCTCTTTTGCACTATGAATGAACGGTGCACCCTTATGAAGCGCGAGGCTGGCAGCATCTGCTCTATCGACTTCATGTTCATGAGCGACAGTATGGGGTGGGGCGACTCTTCGGTGTAGATTTTCACGTAGTCCTTGAGCCCCTCTATGTATTTGATGCTGTCGAGGTCGATTTGCAGCAGTTTGTATTCGCTTTTCACAAATATGCTCTTGGCCTCAGTGGCTGTGCCGCTGCCCTCGGGCGCCGCAGCCTGTTTTTGCCGCGTGAGCGAGAACCATTGCAGCGCGCGGTTGCAGGCTTCCAGAAAGTTAACGTAGCTGATGGGCTTCATCAGGTAGTCGAGCGCGTTGATGCGGTAGCCGTCGAGGGCATACTGCTCAAATGCCGTGGTAAACACCACGCGGGTGCCCTCGGGTAGCATGCGCGACAGCTCAAGCCCGTTGAGCTCGGGCATTTGAATGTCGAGGAATGCCAGATCCACAGGATTGTCGGTGAGGCCCTTCATGGCATCCACCGCATTGGAATACTGTCCGCACAGTTCCATAAACGGAATGCGTTTCACATAGCTCACCAGCAGTTCCACCGCCAGTGGCTCGTCGTCAACTATGGCACACTTCAGAGTCATTTTCAATCACTATTTTTGAATAATATTCCTTGCCGTCGGGAGTGACGCCCTTTTCCCATGTGTGCCGGCCCGGATACATGATTTCGAGCCGGCGGGCCACTTGCTCGAGCCCTATGCCCGAGCCGCTTTTGTCGTTGCGCTGCTTGGGGTGGTTGCTGTTGCGGATTTCGCACACCACGTTGTCGCCATCTTTGGCCAGGCGCACATATATGTGGCCCGTGCCTGCCTGCGACACGCCGTGCTTGAAGGCGTTTTCAATCAGCGAGATGAATATGAGCGGAGCTATGGGCTGTGCGTCGTCGGGCGCTATGCTTATGTCGGTGTCGATTTTCACGCTGCTCGTCACCCTTATGCGCATCAGCGCAATGTAGTTTTGCATGAACGCCACTTCCTTGTACAGCGGCACGTAGTTCTGCTGGTTGTCATACAGCACGTGGCGCAGCAGCTTGCTCAGTTCCTCCACTGCGTGCTGCGCCTTGTCGGCGTCGAAGGCGATGAGGGCGTAGATGTTGTTGAGCGTGTTGAGCAGAAAGTGCGGGTTCAGCTGGTTGCGCAGGTTGCGCAGCTCGGCCTCGGTGCGTATCTTCTCGGCCTCTTTTCGGGCCTCCTCCAGGTGCTGCCACCGTTGTCCCAGCTTTATGGCCACGCTCAGCGCCACTATCAGCACCAGCATTATCACCGACTGGAAATACATTGGCCACTTGGGCGGCCCAAAGAAGCCTCGCGGCCTGTGCCGGTGCATTTCGGCAATGGGGAATGTGTCGGCCGTCAGGTGCCACCAGCCCATTGTGAGCCCCATGGCTGCGATGATCAGCACCGCGTTGGCCGCCACAAACGCATTGACGCGCTTGCGGAACAGCAGCCGCGGCACCAGCACCAGCAGGTTGGCATAGAACACTATCATGTAGCTCATGGGGCTGCCCAGCGAGCGCATGAAGCGGCTCAGCGTCACGCTCCACGAGTCGGTGGGGTTGTAGAAAAACAGCGGGAAAAACACCACTATTCCCCAGCACAGGGCCTGCACCAGCAGGCTGCGCCGCGTGTATCCGTCGGATTGCTTGGTGGCTAACATAATGGGCAAATTTAGCAAAAACTTTTGTTAATGGGGCATGCTATTCATATCTAATTGCCTCAATCGGGTCGAGGTTGGCCGCTTTCTTGGCCGGGTACCAGCCGAAGAACACGCCTGTGATGGTGCACACCACAAACGACAGCACCACGGTCCACGCCTCGATGCTTATGGGCCAGTGGGCAAATGCCTTGACGGCAAACGAGGCCCCCACGCCCATTATCACGCCTATCACGCCGCCGGTGATGCTGATGAGTATCGACTCGATGAGAAACTGGCTGAGGATGTCGATGCCGCGCGCGCCCACACTCATGCGCAGGCCTATCTCGCGGGTGCGTTCGGTGACCGACACATACATGATGTTCATGATGCCTATGCCGCCCACTATCAGCGATATGCCCGCTATGCAGGCCAGAAGTGTGGTCATCATGCCCGTGGTGGAGTTCATCATCGAGCTCAGCTCTTCTTGCGAGCGAATCGAGAAGTCGTCGTCATCGCTGGCCTTGAGCTTGTGGTCAGTGCGCAATATCGAGGTGATGTCGCTTATGGCAAGGTCGGTGATGTCCTCGGTCAAGGCCGAGGCATATATGCCTTGCAGATAGGTCTGCGCAAGCATGCGCTTCATCACGGTGGTGTAAGGGGCCAGCACTATGTCGTCCTGGTCCATGCCCATCGAGTTGTAGCCCTTGCTCTTGAGCACGCCCACCACGCGCAGCGGAATCTTGTTGAAGCGAATCACCTGGCCTATGGGGTCGCCTCCGTTGGGAAACAGGTTGTCGACAATTGTCTTGCCGATGACGCACACCTTGGCGGCCGCCTTGATGTCGGCCTGTGTGAACATCTCGCCCGACTCCACCGACAGCTGCCTGATGGTGAGGTAGTCGATGCTCACGCCGCTCACGCTGCTCTGGTAGTTGTTGTTGCCCATAATCAGCTGTCCCGAACTCGACACGTTGGGGCTGACGGCCGCCAGATACTTGTTCTGGTTCACGATGTTCTGGTAGTCGGTGAGTGTGAGCGTCTCCATGTCGTCGGCGCTTTGCCGCGCTCCGCCGGGGCCTTTGTCGGCGCCGGGGTGTATCATTATCATGTTTGAGCCCATCTCGGCTATCTGCTTCTGTATGCTCTGCTTCGAGCCCTGACCTATGGCCAGCATGGCAATCACCGAGGCCACGCCTATGATGATGCCCAGCATGGTGAGGAAGCTGCGCGTCTTGTTGTTGGCTATGGCCTTGAGGGCTATTTTAAATAGATTTGTTCCGTTCATAAAAAATGCTCTAAATGTGTTGGCCGTCTGCGTTAGTCGTCTTGCTGCACGGGCAGGCTGGCCAGTTTCTCGGCTGCGTCCATGATGTGCGGGTTCAGCTCGTCACTGCGAATTTTGCCGTCGCGCAGCATTATGTTGCGGCTTGAATATTGGGCTATCTCGGGGTTGTGGGTCACGAAAATGAGCGTACGGCCCTCGTGATACAGCTCCTGAAACAGCACCAGGATTTCAAACGAGGTGCGGGTGTCGAGGTTGCCCGTGGCCTCATCGGCCAGAATCACGGCGGGGTCGTTGACCAGCGCGCGGGCTATGGCCACGCGCTGCATCTGTCCGCCCGACATCTGGTTGCTTTTGTGGTTGAGGCGCGAGCCGAGGCCCACGCGCTCGAGCGCGGCAATGGCCCGGCGGCGGCGCTCCGATGCGCTCACCGAGGGGTTGTACATCAGCGGCAGTTCCACATTCTCCACTGCCGTGGTCTTGGCCAGCAGGTTGTAGTTCTGGAACACAAAGCCTATTTTGCGGTTGCGCAATATGGCGCGCTGGGCCTTGCTCATTGAGCGCACCGGCGTGCCGTCGAGGCGGTATTCGCCGCTGGTGGGCGAGTCGAGGCAGCCGAGAATGTTAAGCAGGGTCGATTTTCCCGAGCCCGATGTGCCCATTATGGTCACAAACTCGCCTTCCCTT
>CALBLR010000246.1 GCA_937896015.1 uncultured Prevotellaceae bacterium
GGTCGGCTCGTTGACGATGCGTAGCACCTTCAAGCCGGCAACCTCGCCTGCCTCCTTGGTGGCCTTACGCTGCGAGTCGTTGAAGTATGCAGGCACTGTAATCACAGCTTCGTTCACGCTCTGGCCAAGGTAGTCTTCAGCAGTCTTCTTCATCTTCTGAAGAATCATGGCCGAAATCTCTTGCGGAGTATACTGGCGGCCATCGATTTCAACGCGTGGCTGGTTGTTGCCATTGTTCACAACCTTGTAAGGCACACGCGAGATTTCATTGGTCACCTGATCGTAACTCTCACCCATGAAGCGCTTGATTGAGTAAACCGTGCGCGTAGGGTTGGTGATGGCCTGACGCTTTGCGGGGTCGCCCACTTTGCGCTCGCCGCCATCAACAAAAGCCACAATCGACGGAGTGGTGTTGCGTCCCTCGCTGTTGGGGATCACAACCGGATTTTTTCCTTCAAGTACGGCCACACACGAATTCGTGGTGCCGAGGTCAATACCAATAATCTTTCCCATTGTTATATTCTTTTTTTAATTATTTATCAAATTCGGTTTGCCATCGCTGCGGTTGCCCGCCGCGCGGCACTTGGGGAATAGCAAATGTTGTGCCAACCGCAGCCGCAGACAGGCGCGGCGGCCGACACTGACACTATGGCACTATGCCACATGACACGGGCAGCGCCGCAGTGTGACGCGCACGCGCATATTAACACCTATTAAATCAATACGGGTGGCTTTTTGACAAAGATTTTTATTGTTTTATAGCCTATAATAACTAAATTGTTGTAATTTTGCGATGTGTATTGAGACTAATAACATACTATATTATAACAACATTCTAATTTAATAAATTATGCAGATTTCACACATCGAACATGTGGGTATTGCAGTCACAAGTCTTGACGAGGCAATCCCATTCTATGAGAAATTACTTGGTTTTAAATGCTTTGCAATCGAAGAGGTTGCCGACCAGCACGTTAAAACCGCATTCTTCAAAGTTGGTCAAACTAAGTTAGAGCTTCTTGAAGCCACAAGCCCCGATAGCGCAATCGCCAAATTCATTGAGAAAAACGGCGGTCGCGGCGGCATCCAGCACATTGCATTCGCCGTGGAAGACGGAGTGGCAAACGCACTCAACGAAATCCAGGAAAAAGGCGGCCGCGTGATCGACAAAGCTCCCCGCAAGGGCGCTGAGGGCCTGAACATCGCTTTTGTGCACCCCAAGACTTCTTGCGGCGCGCTGGTAGAACTCTGTGAAAACCCCAACAAATAAAATCAAAAAAAATCACAACTGACAAAATGAGTAAACAACTCGAAAAGATACAGCAGCTGATTGCGCTGCGTGAGCAAGCCCGCAAGGGCGGTGGCGACAAAGCCATCGAAAAGCAGCACGATAAAGGCAAATACACCGCCCGCGAGAGAATCGCAATGCTCCTTGACGAGGGCAGTTTTGAAGAACTCGACATGTTTGTGCACCACCGCTGCACAAACTTCGGCATGGAGAAGAAATCGATTGCAGGCGACGGCGTGGTCACTGGCTACGGCACAGTGGGCGGCCGCCTGGTGTATGTGTTTGCACAAGATGCCACAGTGTTCGGCGGCTCGCTGTCGGAGACAATGGCACTGAAGATTTGCAAAATCATGGATCTGGCCATGAAGCAGGGCGCTCCTGTGGTTGGCCTTAACGACTCGGGCGGCGCACGCATCCAGGAGGGCATCAACGCTCTGGGCGGATATGCCGAGATTTTCCAGCGCAACATCAACGCCAGCGGCGTTATTCCCCAAATCTCTGCCATTCTCGGCCCGTGTGCCGGCGGCGCAGTATACTCTCCCGCCCTCACCGACTTCACCATCATGGCCAAGGGCATCTCGTTCATGTTCCTCACCGGCCCGAAGGTGGTTAAGACCGTGACCGGCGAAGACGTGACACAAGAAAAGCTGGGCGGCGCCACTGTGCACGCATCAAAGTCGGGCGTGGCACACTTTGCCGCCGAGACCGAGGAAGACGCCATCACCATCATCAAGCAACTGCTGAGCTACATGCCGTCGAACAACATGGAAGAGGCACCGCGCATCGAGTGCCACGACCCCATTGACCGTGCCGAAGACTCACTCAACGAGGTTATCCCCGAGAGCGCCAACGACCCCTACGACATGTATGAGGTGATTGGCTCGATCGTGGACGACGGCCAGTTCCTTGACGTTCAGAAGGACTATGCTAAAAACATTATTGTGGGATTCGCCCGCTTCAACGGCCAGTCGGTGGGCATCGTGGCCAACCAGCCCAAGTGCATGGCAGGCGTGCTCGACTGCAACGCCTCGCGCAAGGGCGGCCGCTTTGTGCGCTTCTGCGACGCCTTCAACATCCCGCTGGTGACACTCGTCGACGTGCCCGGATTCCTGCCCGGCACAGGCCAAGAATACAACGCCGTGATCCTTAACGGCGCAAAGCTGCTCTACGCCTACGGCGAAGCCACTGTGCCCAAGGTGACAGTGACACTGCGCAAGAGCTACGGCGGCAGCCACATTGTGATGAGCTGCAAGCAGCTGCGCGGCGACATGAACTACGCTTGGCCGTCGGCCGAAATCGCAGTGATGGGCGCTGCCGGTGCCGCCGGCATCCTCTATGCCAAAGACGGCAA
>CALBLR010000247.1 GCA_937896015.1 uncultured Prevotellaceae bacterium
CCCGTAGTCGGCAGGGTCGTAGTTGGGGAGTTTCATGGCCACATGGTCGCGGTCGTCGGCAATCTGGTTGTAGAGCTCACCCTTCTCGGGGTTCATGCGGTCGAGCCACTGCAGGCCCCAGTAGATTTCGTCCACAATGTCGGGGATGCCGTTGCTGCCCGGCATGCCGTTGGCCAGATAGTGGTCGGCAAAAGCCGAGGGATTTTGCGAGTAGGCAAACATCATCTGATAGATGGCGTTGGCCGAGGTGGTGGTGTATTGCAGCAAGTCGGCGGCATCGTGCCAGCCGCCGCGCACGTCGATGTGCTGGCCCTGCTTGGTGGGGTGATACACGATGCGGGCGTCAAGCTGGTGGCAGCTGTCCTGGATGTAGGGGTTCCAGCCGCAACGCTGCTGGCGCATGTAGCGCAGCGTGAAGTCGGCCGCGCCCTTATACACGCGTCCGTTGACGGGGAACACGGGCGACTTGCTCTGCCCCACCCTCACATAATATGTGCCCTGGCGGTTGAAGTCGCTGAAGTTGAGGCGGTAGGTGGCCTTCATGCCGCCCAGCGCCCCGGTGGACTGCACGCGGGTTGAGGTGTAGGCCACCTGGCCAGTGAAGGCGTCGACGAGTTCGAAACTGCTCACAGCTGCGGAGTCGGTGCTCATGAGCACGGCCACCTTGGTGGCTTTTGGCAGATAGCCGAGTTGATTGATGCGTATCCAGCCCTTGGCATTGGCTACAATGGCGCCACCGGCCAGCGCAACAATGGCTGCCAGGCGGCATAGCAGGGTTTTGGTGGTGATAGTCATATAGCTAATAGTATTTGGCTACAAAGGTAGTGCAAAATTGGCTTCGCCCCCACAGATTGCTCTTCGATTTTCGGCACAAAGGCACATGGGGGATGTTTTAGGCTTTCGACAGAAAGACATAAAGACACACAGAGGCTGGCTATATTTTAGACGATAAAGACATAAAGACATGTTTTTTAAAGGACATATTTCTGGCTCTTTTTGTCTTTTTCGCCTTAATGTTTATTTTTTTCGGGTAGCGCGCTTGTAGAGCTTTATGGCTGGCTTTTCGGTGGCAGAATGCGGAATGGCATCGCCGGGCTGGCTGTAGGGGATGTGGGGCGAGGCGGCCTTGGCTGCGGCTGGAAGTGTGGGGGCGTAGGGCTGGAGGGCCTGGGGGCGGCTGCGCATAAACTCGCGGACGTCGTCGCCAAGGCGGTAGCCGCCACACACGATGAAGCAGTCCCGCATCTGGCTGAGCACGGCTGCGTTTTCGCTGGCGTCGCCGCGCCTCAGGGCCAGCACCACGGCATTGAGGTCGTCGTCGGGGCGGAACACCTTGCCAATGATGGCGCGGAAGTTGGCCGTCACGGCCTGCTCAAGCGTCAGGCCCTGGCGCGGGACGGCTATGAAGAAGTCGTAGCCGTCGGCGCCGCTGCACAGCATTTGCAGCATGCCTTGCCTGAACTCGCTGCGGGCCTGCTGC
>CALBLR010000248.1 GCA_937896015.1 uncultured Prevotellaceae bacterium
TGAGCCTCCCAGTAGCCGGCGGCCTCGTCGTCGCGGCTAAGTCCCTCGGGGGCATAGCCTTCAAACACGGTGGCATACAGATTTTTCGGGTCGATCTTCATCACATCGGTGAGGAATTCCCATGCAAAGTCGATGGCCTCGTGCTTGAAGTAGTCGCCAAACGACCAGTTGCCCAGCATCTCGAACATGGTGTGGTGATAGGTGTCGTGTCCCACCTCTTCGAGGTCGTTGTGCTTTCCGCTCACGCGGAGACACTTCTGCGAGTCGGCGCAACGGCGCCATTTAGGAGTCTTATTTCCCAGAATAATGTCTTTGAACTGGTTCATGCCCGCATTGGTGAACATCAATGTGGGGTCGTCTTTGATAACCATAGGAGCAGAGGGCACAATGTGATGGCCTTTGCTCTCGTAGAAACGCTTGAATGAATCGCGTATTTCTTTAGCTGTCAGCATATTTATAAGTAAGAATTTAATTTTTCCGAAACAATGTGTTGCGCAAGTCGGCACAAATGGCTATCTTTACGCAAAATATCCTACAAAGGTACTTTTTTTGAGTTATTTATGCAAAGTGGGCGCATTAAAAAAGCACAACGCACCCCAAGTGCGGCGGCAGGCGCCAATAATGTGATGAAGCAGATGGACAATCTTGACAAGATGTATTACCGCATAGGCGATGTGGCCGAGGTGCTCGACATTCCAGCGTCGACACTACGCTTCTGGGAGAAGGAATTCACCATAATCAAGCCCAAGCGCAACGCCAAAAACGTGAGGCTGTATACGCCCAAAGACATTGAAACCATAAGAATGATCTACTTTCTGGTGAAGGACAAGGGCCTTAAGCTGAACGCTGCCCAAGCCGAGATAAGGCGCAACCGCGACGGCGTGAGCAAGCGCTTTGAGGCCATAGAGAAGCTGCGCCACGTCAGGAACGAACTGCTGGCGCTGCAAGCGGCCCTTAACCAAATCAAGGCATAGCCGCCCCACTCCACCATGCGCCGGCCACATGCGAATGATGGAAAAAGCAACGTCAAAGCCCGCCGCGCTGCATCACAGATGCAGGCATGGCGGGCTTTGTGTTGGCTTATTAATGCGCTGGCTGCCGATTAGAATGGCAGATCGTCGCTGGGGCTGGCCGGAGCGGGAGCCACAGGGTCGAAAGGCGTGGCTGCGGGGGCAGCAGCGGCTGGGGCAGCCTGGGGCGTAGCTGCCTGAGGAGCTGCGGGGGCGCCTTCGGGCAGCACCTCGGCCTTCCAACCATTGATGTTGGTAAACCAGCGGCCATTGTACTCATGGCTGTCGATGTCGAAACTAAGGTTAACGTTCTGCCCTTCTTCCAGAGGATACTGATTGGCACGGTCGCCAAAAAAGCTGAAAAATATCTTTTTGGGATATGCCTCCTGGGTTTCGAGCACATACTCCTGCTTGCTCCATGGGTTGCCACTCTTCGAAGTGCCACTCTGCACGGGCAGCTTCTTGATGATTTTTCCTGTTACTTCCATTTGATGCTATTTGAAAATTATTAATCCTGTTTTACAAGTGCGCAGCGATGAGCCACGTTTTGCAAAGGTAGTAAAATGATTTCAAATGCGGCACCGCCAAGCCATGTTTTTTCCGAAAAAATCACAGCAATCTGCACGGCAAACGACACGCCTGGCCAGGCACCGCAAAAGCGTCAATTTTGGCAAAAGTGTGGCTCGATTTGGATTGTTTGCACTGAAAAGCGTAACTTTGCAGCACTGATATTAATGCACGTACACATAATATAATTAAATGACAGAAAACAACGAATTAGTAAGAAGCATAGTAGAAGGAATCAGGGAGCGCAAAGGCAAGGACATTGCCTGCGTGGACATGAGCGGCATGGAATATGCCACCACACAGGGGTTTGTGATATGCACCGGCACCAGCACAATGCACGTCGACGCCATTGCCGACAGCATACGCGAAACGGTGGAAAAGCAGTTGGGCGAAAGGCCGTACAACTACGACGGCTATGGCAACTCGGAGTGGATAGTGATTGACTATGGCACGGTTTATGCACACATATTCCTGCCTGAGTGCCGCGAACGCTACAAGCTGGAAGAGCTGTGGAACGACGCCACCATCGAGCGGCTGCCCGATGAGGACTGACACAATGGCACACAGCATTTTCACTAAAAAACAGATTTACACAACACAACACACATAGATAACAGAGAATGAGTTCACTAAAAAATGACAATAAAGGCTCACGCCGTCCGCGGTTCAACATTCTGTGGATGTATCTGCTCATTGCCATTGCGCTCTTTGGCATGTGGGGCCTGTGGGGCGGCAACGGAGCAAGCGGCCAAGAGAAGTCATGGACCGAGTTCCAGAAAGTGGCCGAAGCCGGCGGACTGAAGAACATAGTGGTATACAAAAACACTGGCGAGGCCGATGCAGAGCTCACCGACGCCTATGCCAAGAAGCTGAACAGCGGCAAGAGCCCATCGCAGCGCATAAGCGCCATCAGCACCCAGGTGCCCACCAACGACGCATTCGACAAGGCGGTGGAGCAGTGGCAGGCCAGCGGCGTGTTTCGCGGCCAGGTGGAATACCGCAAAGCCAGCGACTACTCAACACTGCTGTGGTCATTTGGCCCGATAATACTGCTCATAGTATTCTGGTTCTTCTTTATGGGCCGCATGGGCAACGGCAGTGGCGGCGGCGTGTTCAACGTGGGCAAGTCGAAGGCGCGCCTGTTTGACCGCGACAACAGCGACAAGGTGACATTTGCCGACGTGGCCGGCCTGGCCGAAGCCAAGCAAGAGGTGGCCGAGATAGTAGACTTCCTCAAAAACCCGCAGCACTACACCAACCTGGGCGGCAAAATTCCCAAGGGCGCGCTGCTTGTGGGCCCTCCTGGCACTGGCAAGACGCTGCTGGCCAAAGCGGTGGCCGGCGAGGCCAATGTGCCTTTCTTCTCGATGAGCGGATCGGACTTCGTAGAGATGTTTGTGGGCGTGGGCGCATCGCGCGTGCGCGACCTATTTAACCAAGCCAAGGAGAAAGCGCCGTGCATAGTGTTTATCGACGAGATCGACGCCGTGGGACGCGCCCGCGGCCGCAATGCCAACATGGGTTCGAACGACGAGCGCGAGAACACGCTCAACCAGCTGCTGACCGAGATGGACGGCTTCGGCTCCAACTCGGGCGTGATAGTGCTGGCAGCCACCAACCGCGCCGACATACTCGACAAGGCACTGCTGCGCGCCGGCCGCTTCGACCGCCAGATATATGTGGATCTGCCAGAGCTTAACGACCGCAAAGAGATATTCAACGTGCACCTGCGCAAGGTGAAGATGGACGGCAGTGTCGACATCGACCTGCTGGCACGCCAGACGCCCGGCTTCTCGGGCGCCGACATTGCCAATGTGTGCAACGAGGCCGCGCTGATTGCCGCCCGGCGCAAAAAGAAGGCCGTGCAGCGGCAAGACTTCATGGACGCTGTGGACCGCATAGTGGGCGGACTCGAAAAACGCTCGAAGGTGATGACCGAGGAGGAGCGCAAGTCGATAGCAATCCACGAAGCCGGACACGCCACCGTGAGCTGGCACCTGCAGTATGCCGACCCCATAATAAAGGTTACCATAGTGCCACGCGGCAAAGCCCTGGGTGCCGCTTGGTATTTGCCCGAGGAGCGGCAGATTGTGCCCAAGCAGGCCCTGCTCGACCAGATATGCTCACTGCTGGCCGGACGCGTGGCCGAGGAGATGTTCCTCGGCATAACTGACACCGGCGCTCTCAACGACCTTGAACGCGCCACCAAGATAGCCTATGCCATGGTCACATACTACGGCATGAGCGACAAGCTGCCCAACCTGTCGTATTACGACTCCACGGGCCAGTCATACGGCTTCACAAAGCCTTATAGCGACGACAACGCCAAGACGATCGACGCAGAGGTGCAGCGCATCATCGACAGCCAGTATGAGCGCGCGCGCCAAATTCTGGAGCAGCACGCCAACGGCCACCACGACCTGGCCGACTTGCTGCTGAAGCGCGAGGTGATATACACCGAAGACGCCGAGCGCATATTCGGCAAGCGCCCCTGGATGTCGCGCAACGACGAGATTATGCGACTTAATGAGCAGGCCGACGACGCCAAGAAAAAGGAGGCCGCTGAGGATGGCAACGCTGCCCCTGACGGCGACAACGCCACGGCCAGCGACAATGAGGCACAGAAGGCTGACGGCAACGACGGCGGCGACGCGCCCGATGAGTCGCAGCCCACTCCCCCACCCTTCGACAAGCAATAAAGAGGCTCAACAGCATAACGCGCACAAAGCCCCGGCACATTTTTAGTGTGCCGGGGCTTTTGTTTGGACAGGATTGGGGAGCGTAGCTTCGGCACACCTGCCACGCC
>CALBLR010000249.1 GCA_937896015.1 uncultured Prevotellaceae bacterium
GTGGCGTTGGCCGTGATGAATTTGAGGAACGGAATGCCGCTGAAGGGAGCCTTGTAGGAGGCGGTGAACGTCTGGTTGTAGCTCCACGGGGTGCCCAGGTTCTTAATGCTCTGCCACACGGTGTCGCGCCACTCGCGGTAGCGGTCGGGAAACAGTTTTTTGTTCACCTGCCCCATGGGTTCCTCGATGTGGGCGGTGGTGTTGCTGTTGAAGGTGACGCTCAGCGACTTGGTGAAGTTCCACGAGATGGCAAACTGGCGGTCCCAGAGGAAGTTTTTGCTCACCGACACAGGCAGCTGCACATCCACGTCGCTGCTGCTGCGGGTCTGCTGCTCGTAGTAGTAGCGCGAGATGTTGCTGTTGAAGGCGATGTTGGCCGGCAGCCAGTGCAGCTCCCACTCGCGGAAGAACTTCATGTGCTTGTTTTTGCTGCTAATCATGCGCTTGAAGGGGGTGAAGGGCTTCACATAGGGAGTCCAGCTATACTGGAAGCTGCCGCGGTAGTCGTTGGTGTTCTCATACACGTTGTCGGGGTCGGACGAGTGCTGCTTGTTGAACGAGTAGCTGAACGTGAAGTTGGCAGGATCCCATGGCATTGGGTTCTTGCTCTTGACATCGAATTTGAGTCCTGACAGGCTGAAGCTGCTCACGGTGCGGTTGGTGAGTGCGTAGTCGTTGATGGAGTCGCGCTGCTCCTTGGTGCTGCAGGCGTCGATGGCGTCTTTGAGCAGCACGTCCTGGTCAAGCGGATTGTATTTAGGGGTTGTCTTCTCAGAACTGTACGAATAGTAGACAGGGGCTTTAAGCTTCACCTTCTCGGGCAGGAAGCGGCCCATGTCCACCTGCACGGCCACGTTATACTGGTCGTAGTCGTCGAGGCGGCGCTCATTGAGACTCTGGTCCACCGAGCCGAAGCCCACCGTCTCTTTGTGCATGCCCACGTTGACGGTGGCAATGTCGCTCATGTTGAGGTTCAGGTTGGCCTTGGCAGCCCAGCCGCCGTCGTTGTTGAAGTCGGTGACGCGCAACTCGTCGGCCCACACCACAAAGTCTTTGGTGGTGCTGGAGTTGTTGCGCACGCCAATCATCATCACGCGCACGTCGCTGAGGCTGGGGTTGCCTATCACGGTGACGCGGTCGTTGGGGTGTGACGGGTCCTGCTCGGTGAAGCGGCTGTTGTATGACACGCCTGGGGCACCGGCCATCTTCTGCGCGTTGCGGTTTTTCTTCACCGAGGTGAACACATCAAGGTCGCAATTGAGCATGTTTTCCTCGGGCCACACCTTGTAGCGGTCGGCGGTGCTGTTGTTGCTGTAGTGGCCGGCGGGGGTCACCGCCAGCGGAATTTCGTATTCGTAATAGTTGTTTTTAACATCCGAGCCAAGGCGCACAAACACCGACACGTCGCCGTTTTGCAGATTGCTCAGGTTGTCGACGAAAGCCTCGTTGTGTATGAACATCTGCAGGCGCTTGTAGGTGCGCAGGTCGAGGCTGGTGTTGCGGTACACGCCGCGCGCGTCGCCGGGCTGCAGGCCCTCAACCTTCATCTGCATCGACTGCTCGTTGAGCTGCGTGATTTGCGACTGGCCGGAGTCGACAATGCGGCTCACGCCCGGAGGCAGCACGTAGTTCACCGGCTCGCGGCCAGAGTTCTCCTCGATGTTGACCGTGTTGATGTTGATGGTGCCGTTGGCCGGAGCGTCGCCACGCAGGTTAAGGTTGTAGTCGTAGTTGCGCCACTCGCCGCGCACCAGCTCGAGGGTGGCAAAGCGCAAGTGTGTGGTTTCCTTGAAGCCGGTCATGAACATTCGCATGAAGCGAATGGTGGAGAAGTCGTTGATCGAGCCCACCTTCTTCTCATAGTCGCGCAGCGGAATGTTGAACTGATACCATGTGACCTCCTGCTCCTTGCCGTTGCGCGTGGTGACCTTGGTGGTCTTCTTGTCGATTATGTAGTTTTTGCCCACCTCAAGGTCGGCAGGGCGAATCGACACGCGATATTGGAAATAGCGCTCATACTCGTTGAGCGTGTTGTCTTGGTTGATGTCTTCCACATCGGGCACGCTGCGCGACGACTGATAGAGGCGGTCGGTTGCGTCGTCGGCCGAGAGCGAGTTGCCGTTGGTGCCGTTGTAGTGCTTGTAGCGGTCGAGAATCGACACCTTCTGCTCGTCGAAGTCATAGCCGCGGTAAAAGTGGTAGCGGTCGCTCGAGGGGTCGTTGAACGGCGAGAACTGGTCTTGCTCCATGGCCTCGACCGTAGTTGAGGGCAACACCTGGCGCAAGCGCTGCAGGAAGTCGGCATAAGTGGTATAAGTCTTCTCCTCCTCGGTGCTGAGGCCGTTGAGGCCCACATCCTGCTTCACGCGCGAACCGGCGGCGTTGTCGAAGGCATAGGTGAGCGACGTCTGGGTCGACACCCTACCCCACACGGTGTTTTTGATATATGTGGTGTCGCCGTTGACGGGCAGACCGTTTTCATACGACTTGAGGCCGTCCTTAAGAATGTGAAATAAAGGTCGCCGCCATCCTTGTTGTTGAGGTTGGGGTCGAGGAATGGGTCCATCATCCAAAACTGTATGTATTCGATGTTAGACTGCTCGAAGTTGGTGTTGTCGAGACGGCGCATAATGCCGCCCCATCGCTTCTCGGGATTGAGCAGGTTGCCGTCGGCGTCGATGTTGGCAGCATCGAGGTTATACGGGCCGCGCTCCTTGGGATAGAACGAGAGGTTGAGGGTCTGTATGGTCGATGACTCGCCGTAGTTGAGTTCGCGGCCGGGGAACACCTCGCTGTAGGGGATTTCACGCACGTAGGGGTTCGACAGCTGGTCGAGATCGTTTTTCAGATAGCCAGGAATGTATGACGAATTGCGCTGTGTGAACATGCGGTCGATGTAGTACCATGCCAGGCGCGCACGGTTTTTGCCGTAGGCAACGTCGTTGCTGAGTGCGGCTTCGGGGAAGAGGGCGTTGGCGCCACCGTCGTAGGGCGTTGAGGCCAAGAACCACGAGTAGGGCGAACGCAGGTCGATGCCCGACTGCGTTGACTCGAAATCATCGATATACGAGCTTCCGGCATTGGTGCCTGTGCGCGACTTGTGTGGAATGAGCTGCGCGAACTCGCCCTTGAAGCTGAGCGACGACGGCGCGGTGGCATTGACCGTGGGAATCTTGTTGAGCAGGTTGGTGAGCCACATGAAGTTGGTGTTGTACGACACATTGGTGCCCCAGATGGTGTTGTTCACCAGCTCATCGCCAATGGCCACCTTCTCGGTGAGGGCCTTCTCGCCATAGTGCATGAGGGTTGCGCCCCAGTGGAAGTTTTTGTTGAACGCGTAGTCGAGGTCGAGGCCAAACAGCGTCTTGCGCTGCGTGCTGAATGTGGACTGGTTTTCGAGCGACACGCTGATGCTTGTGCCGGCGTCGATGATGCTTTGGTTGGTGATGGTGACCGTGCCCATGCTATAGTCCACGGTGTAGTCGCTGTTTTCGGTGAGGGTTACGCCACCGGCGGTGACCACAACCGACCCGCGCGGCACATTCATGGCGTTGAGCCTGATCACATTGCCCGACGAGGCCTGATATTCACCCTCAAGCACAAACTTGTTTTTATACTGATATTGCCGCGCCACGGTGAGCGTGGAGTCGTATAGTTCCTGATACACATAGTTGGCGGCCACGGCGTCGTTGCCAATCATCTTCTTCAGGTGCGAGCCAAAAGGCTCCACCACCGGGAAGATGACCTTGCCCGTCGACGAGCTGACAGTGTAGCCCTCCACGTAGTCGAAGCGGCCGTCGCTGTGGCTCTGGTTGTTGGCGTCGAGGCGGTCGAGGTTCATCACCTGCAGCAGCGGCTTGCCGGCAATGTTGCCGGCCGAGATGTAGTTGAGCTCGGTGCCGGCTGTGTCGCTCAGATACTTGATGTTGAGCTTGAAATTCTTTTGCTGCACCTGGTAGGCGCCCAGCGAATAGACGTTTTTCATCATCAGCTTCCACATGGGCAGGGCGGGCGAGGCTGTGGTGCCTTTGAGCATCTTCACATACAGCGACTGGTCGGTGGCGGGCACGTCGCCCGAGAATTCACCCACCTGATAGGTCTTGCCCTTGTAGGTGTACTGGTAGGCCACGCCCAGCACCTCGTCGGCATTGAGGGCCGACTTCAGCGAGATGTAGCCCAGCGAGCTGTTGAGCGTGTATTCCGACGACGACAGCAGGCGTGCGCTCTCCACCTTCTCATAGTCCTTGCCGCCCTCGATGCCGTAGGCCTGAAGCGGCGACAGCGCGGTGGCCACCTGGCTTATGTAGCGGGCGTCGGGGTACTGCGCCTTCACCTCGTCGAGCAGGTTGTTTGACGTGTTCTGTGGGTTGTCGGCAATGGGGTCGCCCACCCAGTGGCTGTTGGCCATGTTCTTGTTTTCAGCAATATCGGTGAATGCCACAATGTTGCGCGACTGGTCGAAGTTGCCGCGCTTGTTGGTGACCCACACCTCGATGCGGGTGATGCTCACGCCCGACGACACCAGCGGCAGCTTTGACGACCAAGTGTCGTAGTTGTCGCGGAAAAAGTGCGACAGGAAGAAGTGACGGTTTTGGTCATACTTGTCGGCAGTGATGTAGAACGAGGTGGTCTGCGAGCCGCCGCGGGTGCTCACCGTCTGCGACTCGGAGTTTTGCTGCGACACAAGGGCTGTGGCGGTGAGCTTGCCAAACTGCAGTTTGGCCTTGAGGCCAAACAGTGCGGCGCTACCCTTAATGAGCGACGAGCCTGTGGTCATGCTCACATTG
>CALBLR010000250.1 GCA_937896015.1 uncultured Prevotellaceae bacterium
CCGCCCCACTGGCCGCTCATGATGTCGAAATTGATTTGGCCCACCACATGGTCGAGGCGGTCGCCGCGTAGGGCAATGGGACGCTCCTGAGTGCCACGCGCGTCGAGGCGGCCCTCCACCTTCATGCCTGCCTTGGCATGAAACAGCATGGTCACCCCGGGGTCGAGCGTGAGCGTTGCGCCCTGCGCCACCACCAGGGTGTCGTACACCAAATATGGCTTGCCGGCCCTGAGGCGCGTGTCGCTCTTGATGGTGTCACCCCTGATGATGTCCACGTCCTGCCCCCATGCGGTGAGGGTCACGCTCTGAGTCACGCCATTGGTCACAAAGTCGATACGGTCGGTGGCCTCAATCGGCTCGTCGGCGCCGGTGACGTCGATGTTGCTCTCCACCATCACATATATGCTGTCCTGGCCGCGCACCTCCACGTCGTGAAACTCGCTGCCCTTCATGCCGTCGACATTTATGTAGAAGCGGCCGCGCTCGTTGCCCGCAACCTTTATCGACGATATGTTAATCATCTTTTTGCTGCGGTTATACACCATGAACTGCTTGGTGGGAGTGCTTTGGGCCGTAATCACGGTGTCGAAGGCAACGGTGTCGGTCGAAAACGCAAGCACATCGCTGCTGCTGGTGGTGAAGTCGTCGCTTATGCAGCCGGTGCTTGCCACCGACAGGGCGGTGAGCACCACAAAAATCCAATATTGAAGTTTTCTCATCATAACATTATTAACGCAGCAGGCGGGCAGTTTATTATGTGCATTCTCTCTCTTTGGGCGCGGGGGGGGCCGGCCGACAAAAAAGTCTGGAGCATCCCCGCATTGCAAGGATGGTTCCAGACTTGGACCTTTTTATCGGGTTGCCAACCGCCTGCGGCAAGCGCGGCCGTTGGCGCGACAATGCCTACTAATCGTCGTTCTGATGGAGTTTCTGAACGTAGATAGCCTTCATCATTTTCTTGCGGTTAACCACCGAAGGCTTGTCGAACTGCTGACGTGCGCGCAGTTCCTTCACAATGCCAGTTCTCTCATACTTTCTTTTGAATTTCTTCAGGGCTCTTTCGATGTTCTCGCCCTCTTTCACTTGAACGATAATCATTTTTGTTGTTTGTTTTTTAATTGTTTATAATTTGTTTTATCTTGATTTCTATTGAAAATGCCACCCAGCCAACGCACTGCCGGACATGCCACGACGCACGCGGCTCGCCAGTCCCTTTTGTCAGGACATTTTTTGGCGACTGAATAGTAAATTCTGTGTAACTGAACTGCTGTTTGTTTTGCGAACCGCATTGTCTACGCTTGGGCCGCCTCAACGGCCACCCTTGCTGCCACGCCTCGCTCGATGGCCGCTCGCAGCCACCGTGCAGTGCTGATGTCCAGCACCTTATGGGTTGATGATATGTGTTTCTTATTCTCTTTCTATGCCAGTAAGTAAACTGACCTCCTTTCAATTAACTGGTGCAAAGATAGCAATTTCCAATATTCTGCGCAAACGTCGCGCAAAAATTTATGTTCCCGGACACGGCTGAGCGGCACTGTCAGTAGCTGGTGACCACATAGCCGCCATTGGTGGTGGCGCGCACCTTGTAGGCCGTGAGACCCAGCTTGCGCGTCAGCGCCTGGCCACTCTTGGGCCCTCCGGCGCCGGTGAGCACATCGAAGTGCGAGCCGCACTTTGGGCACACGGCGTCGAAGTTGTCGGCATCGATGCCCACTGTCACATCGGCACTCTTCTCTACCGGGCAGGCGGCGTCGAACGCCACAGGGGCATAGGTGGAGCTGCTTATGTCCAGACCCATTATGAGCAGCACACCGCCAAAGCCGGTGTAGGTGTTCACGTCGTAGGGGAAATTGGCCGGCAGCCGCTTCGAGCGGTTAAACACCCGGTACTCGCCCACGCCGCTCACGCCATAGGTGTTCCAGCGGGCTATGTCGCCCAAGTTGAGGCGCACGGTGTAGCCCGGCAGCGCCTTGCTGTCGATTTTGTCGCAGCCCGCCATGGCAAGCAGCATCGCAAGCAGCACTGCCGCTGCGCTCAGCGCGCGCCTCATTGCTCCTCCTCCCTGCCCAGCAAGTGGGCGAAAGCGCGGTGGTAGGTGTCGAAGTCAAAGCCTTCGAGGGTGTGCTGATACAGAGCCGTGATGCGGTCGTTGCACAGGTTGCCTATCGAGCCCTCGTGGGTGTGGTGCACCTCCTTCACGGGCTTGAAGCGGCCCGCCTCTATGTCGAGGCCCACCTTCTTGTAGGCGTCGCGAAACGGCATGCCGCCGCGCGTGAGGCGGTTCACCTCCTCCACCGAGAACATCAGGTCGTAGCGCGGGTCGTCGAGTATGTGCTCGTTCACCTTTATCTGCCCCACCATGGCGTTGACCATCGACACAATGGCCTTAATCTCGTCGAACTCGGGCAGGAACTCCTCCTTGATGAGCTGCAGGTCGCGGAAGTAGCCCACGGGCAGATTGCTGGTGATCATCGTTATTTGGTAGGGCAGCGCCTGCAGGCGGTTGCAGCGGGCGCGCGTCAGGTCAAACACGTCGGGGTTCTTCTTGTGCGGCATGATCGACGACCCAGTGGTGAACTCATCGGGCAGCTTGATGAACCCGAAGTTCTGCGAGTTAAACATGCAGGCGTCGAAAGCCAGTTTCGACAGTGTGGCGGCCACGTTGGCAATGGCCTGCGCCACTATGCGCTCGGTCTTGCCGCGGCCCATCTGGGCATACACCACATTGTAGTCGACCGAGGCGAAGCCCAGCAGACGGGTGGTGAGCTCGCGGTCGAGCGGGAACGACGAGCCGTAGCCGGCGGCCGACCCGAGCGGGTTGCGGTCGTTCACCTCATAGGCGGCGCGCAGCACCACCAGGTCGTCGGCAAGCGACTCGGCATAGGCACCGAACCACAGCCCGAACGACGACGGCATGGCCACCTGCAGGTGGGTGTAGCCAGGC
>CALBLR010000251.1 GCA_937896015.1 uncultured Prevotellaceae bacterium
GAGTTTACCAGGGCCGGCACAAAGGCTGTGGCGCCTGGCAGGGTCTCGACTTCAATGCCCAGGCGGCGGCATTCGCGCGACAGCAGAAAGCCGGGGTCGCTGATGCCCGGCGTGCCGGCGTCGCTCACAAGCGCCATCACCGCTCCCGCCTGCAGCTCGCCGGCCACTGCGGCCAGCGTTTCGTGCTCGTTAAACTTGTGATGGCTTCGCATGGGCGTGGCAATGCCGAAGTGCTTCATCAGCACCGCGCTGGTGCGAGTGTCCTCGGCCAGCACCACGTCGGCCTCGCGCAGCACCTGCACGGCGCGCGGCGTCATGTCGTCGAGGTTGCCCACGGGGGTGGGCACTATGTATAGCTTGCCTGCCATAGCGCAATAGGGTTGGTTACAGTGTTATGCAAAATGCCGTTTGATAATGTCCATGAATTCCTGCACTTCGGGCACCGACTTGTCCCAGCCAAGGTCGGAGTAGAAGTAGTCTTCGGCCTCGTCGAATGTGCGCATGCTCTCCACCATGTTGATGGCGTCGTTCATGTCGAGGTCGCTGTTGCTGAACAACTCGCGGCGGAATCGGAAGCGGTCGTTGATCGAGAACGCCTGGCGCAGATTCTTCGACAGCGTGCGCTGCAGTTTCTCGTCCACCCTCACGTTGTCATCATCATCTTCCTCTTCCTCCTCCTCAAGCGCTTCTTCCTCTTCGGGCGATTCCTCTTCTTCCTCCTCTGACTCGTCTGCCGGTTCAGGCTCTTCTGCTGGCTGCGTGGCGGCTTTGTGCTCGGGCTCAACGTATTCCTCGCCGATGCCAAACACCTCGGCCGGCTCCTCGCCGTTGTCGTGCTGCCACGTCTCTTCGGCGTCATAGTCGTCACTTGGCAGCGGCTCGGATTGCGGCTCGCCTGGCTCGGCTGCTTCGGCGGCCGCATCTTCAGGTTTCAGCTCAACGAGCTGCGCGAGTTCGCCCACTTTGCGCGCTTTTTCGCGCAACGCTTCCACCACCTGCGGCGGCGTGTCGGCCCCGTGCTTGTCGATTACAAGCAGCAAGCCCTCGAGTTCATAGACGGTTGTCAGTAGTTTTGCTGTCTGAAAATCCATATAGCCTTAGTTTTTTTGTCCGGCCCGTGCCAGTGCGCTGAGCGCTTGCGGGTCGCAATAATTTGATGCCAAAAATAAGTAATTCTTTTCTTCCAACAAGCGTTTTGTGGCAAGAAAATTACTTTTCGCCGCCAAAAAGGTCGAGCAGCAGCTGGTCGATGCGGTTTTTCACCGCCTTGCGGCTGCCGTTCCAGTTGTTGACGAGCACGGCAAACGAGTAGCGTGGGGCGTCGGCCGGATAGTAGCCCACGTAGCACTGCACGTCGGTCATGCTGCCCGACTTCACGGCCACCTTGCCGCTGAGCGCGCTGCCGGGCAGCAGTGTGCCTATGCGGGCGTTCACGCCCACGCGCGGCATGAGGTCGCACAGCCGCCAGCCGCCGAATTTGCGGCCGGCCATGTAGTTGAGCGCTTGGGTGAAGAATCGGGCCGAGGCCTTGTTGGCGCGGGCCAGGCCGCTGCCGTCATACTGGAACAGGGCGCGGGTGTCGAGGCCCGCGGCGCGCCACAGGCTGTCGGCCACCTGTGTGCCGTCGGCAAACGTCGGGGCCTTGCGGCCGCAGTCCACGGCCACGGCGCGCAGCACGCCTTCGGTGAACATGTTGTCGCTGCGCTCGAGCAGCGACGATATGATGCGGCTCAGGCGCGGCGACTCGTGGTCGACGAGCAGCGTGAGCGTGTCTGTCTGGCCGTCGTCGAAGCGCACGGCGTGGTCGCGGTGGCGCACCTTGATTTCGGCCGTGGCCATGGCGCGCTCAAGGCTGTCGACGAGCAGCGCGCCGGGGGTGGGGTTGGCCACGCGCAGCTTGTAGCTCTCCATGGGGTCGCCGGTGCCGGTCACCACCAGCGCCGGGCGCGACGGCTCAAGCTCCACGTTCACGTTGTCGGCCCGCCCTGGCGACAGGCGGTCGACCACCTCAAGGCCGGGCACGTCGGGCACCAGGCGCACGTTGGTCAGGTGAGAGCCGCTCACGTTGAAGTTCAGCATCACGCGGTTGTCGCTGTAGTTGAGCCCGTGCAGCCCCATGCCGTAGTCCCACGCCAGGTCGTCCACCTGCCACCAGCCGTTGTGGGCGGGGTAGGGGTAGATGGAGTCGTTCACCACCAGCCGGCCGTTAATCTTCTTTATGCCGCGGGCGGTGAGCGAGTCCACCACCTCGGCCACAATGTCGGGAGCGTCCTTAAAGTAGGCCGAGCCCAGGGTGGGGTCGCCTCCGCCCACTATCACCACGTCGCCCTTCAGGCTGCTGCCGTCCACGGTGCCGTGCAGCATCACGCGGGTGTGAAACTTGAAGTCGGGGCCCAGAGTGCGCAGCGCGGCGGCCGATGTCAGCGTCTTCATGGTGGAGGCCGTGACCTGGCTCTGGTCGGGCGCAAAGCCCGCCGTCAGGGTGTCGGCGCCCACATCGCTCACGGCCACTCCAATCGAGGCGTGGCGAAACATGCTGTCGGCGGCAAACTTGTCGACGGCCTGCTGCGGCGTGATGGCCGCAGCCGAAACATACAAAGCCGCACCGGCAAGCAATGCGGCAATTCTATTGAAATCCATCATATGTTTTGTTAGTGTGTGTATTGCAGTGTGCCGTGGCAGCCGCGGCGGCACCATTAAAACTCGCTCTCCTTGCTGGTGCCGAACTCAAGCAGGTTGGCACCGAAGCCGTCGGCCAGCTGCACAAGGGCGCACAGCGGAGTCTTGTCGCGCGCGGCATTGATGTTGCTCTTGGCCTCTGGGCTTTGGAAGGGCAAGTCCCAGGCCGTCATGTGCCAGCGTATGGCCAGCAGCTCGTCTTGCGTCACGTCGAAGCCGCTCCACAGCAGCATCACGGCGCTCTTTTCGCCGTGGCCCATGGGAAAGTCGCTGAAGTCCACGTCATAGCTCTGCACCTCGCGCCAGATGCCGTTGGAGTCTTTGCGCTTCTTCAGGGCGGGCTTGTAGATGTTGGCCTTGCAGATGTCGTGCAGCAGGCTGGCCACTATCACGCTGTCGCGCGGCAGCAGCGGCTCAAGCTCGGGGCGCATCTCAATGGCCGCCTCGCGCAGCTTCAGAGCTGCGTGGCACACGTTCAGCGAGTGCTCCACCAGGCCGCCGTCGTGGTCGAGGTGAAACCGCGTGCTGGCCGGCGCGTTGAAAAAATGGTTTTTGCCCTCGTCGAGATACTCAATGAGGTCGTCCACCCCCTCGCGTCCCGTGGACTTCAGCAGGCTTATGAACTCCTGCTTGTTGCTTTCTATGTCTGCTTTGTCAAGTGCCATATATGTGTGTGAATTGTGTTATAGTTATAATGATGCTGGCCGGCAGCCGTGTGCCAACCGCTGTGCAAAGGTAGTGCAAACCGCTTGCAATACGAACGCCGGCAGGCGTTTTTTGCCCCATTGGCAATTTTATTTCAATATTTTTGCCAAATGTCTTGGCCGCTTCACTTTTTTGTCATATCTTTGCACTCGCTAAACGGAAAATTCAGCATTCTTCACGGAGAGGTGGGTGAGTGGCTGAAACCAGCAGTTTGCTAAACTGCCGTAGGGGTAACCCTACCACGAGTTCGAATCTCGTCCTCTCCGCACAAGCCTGGGCCATCGGCCCAGGCTTTTTTCATGCCCCTGCCGCACCGCCGCAACGGTTGCGAAATGCAGGTATAACCAGCTTATTTAGAGTCGTATAACTGTATGGACGCGGCATGCCGAGAGCACCGAAAAAATCGCAAATTTGGCAAGTTGGTGGGTAGCTAAGGCTTTCCGTGAGGTGTGCCGAAGGCACACTGCTCTCGATAGCCCCCCCGACTTTGGCGTGCTGATTTAAGCGCGCCTCGTCTGGGGGGGTAGGATCAGCTCAAAAAATGCGTGCCGAAGGTACGCTCCTTCGACAGCAAACTGTG
>CALBLR010000252.1 GCA_937896015.1 uncultured Prevotellaceae bacterium
GGTCTCACCTGCTTCATGTAGATGGCTATCTGGTCGAGCGCCACGCGCGATATTGGCACCATGCGCTGCTTGCCACCCTTGCCGTCGACCACAACGTATTCCTCGCTGGGAAACACGGCCGAAATGCGCAGGTTGCACAGCTCGCTCACGCGCAGTCCGCAGCCATACAGCACCTCGATGATGGCGCGGTTGCGCTGTCCCAGCGGCGACGAGGTGTCGATGCAGGCAATCATGGCGTCGATCTCGTCCACGGTGAGCACCTCTGGCAGGTGCTTGCCCACTTGTGGCGACGCTATGAGACGTGTGGGGTCGGCGTTGATAATGCCGCTGAGCCGCAGAAACTTGTAGAAACTTTTGATGCCCGAGATGATGCGTGCCTGCGAGCGCGGCTGTATGCCCACATCGTGCAGCGAGCACACAAACTGCTCAATCTGCGCCGGGGTGGCAGTGTCGGGGGCGCAGCCCTCGTCGGCCAGATAGCGTGTGAGCTTGTCCACGTCGCTGGCATAGCCTGCGGCAGTGTTGGCGCTGAGGCCGCGCTCCACTTGCAGATACACTGCAAACTGGGCCATGGTGGCAGCGGTGTCGGTGATTTGTGGCATGTGCTGTGCTTGCTGTGATTAGCCAACAAAGCAAGCGCCCAATGAAGTTTTTTGATTTCAGCGTTGGGCGCTTGCTTGTGCTTTTAATATGTTTCTTGCTTGCGGCGTGCCGCTATGTGTGCGGCTGCGGTGCTTACTGCTGTGCTCCGCCTTGCTGCTGAGCTCCACCCTGCTGGGCGGGTGTCTCAAACGGGGTAGCCGTCTGCTCGGAGGCAGGCAACTGCTTCACCTGGGGCAGTGCCTTTTGGATGAGCGAGGGGGCAATGAACGAGCATGCTATGCTGAGCACGCAAATGATGATTGCCAGGCCCCAAGTGGCCTTTTCAATGAAGTCGGTGGTCTTGCGCACGCCCATGAACTGGTTGTAGTTGCTGGCGCTTGCAGCCAGGCCGCCGCCTTTTGATTTCTGTATGAGCACCACACCGATCATCAGGACCGATGCCAAAAGAATCAAGATTGAAAAAATAACGTACATTTCGTTGTTGCTTTATTTTTGATTTTTTGATAGTTTTCTGTTTAATTCCAATTTGCGCAGAAAGCGTATTTGGTCTGCAAAGTAAACACTTTTTTCTGGAAATTTCAAATTTATGCTTTCAATAATTTCAATGGCCTTCGAATACTTGCCGCGGCTAATATACATTTTAGCAAGGCTTTCGCTCAGCATCGAGTCGTCGCGGCTGGCAGGCTCGGCAATGGGCTGGCCGGCGATTTCGGCCGTGTCCTCGGGTTCCACATGCTGCGCCGTGGGTATGGCGGCGGCCGCCTCGCGCTCTTTTTCCCTCGACTGCTCTATGAAGTCGCTTATCAGGCGGTCTTCGTCGCTTTGCGGCTGCCCGGCCGTCTTTTGCCCATCGCTTTCGCCCTGCTCCTGCCGCTCCTGTGCGGCCAGCACGTCGGCATAGTCGGGCGTGGGGTTGAATATGGCGTTGCTCAGAGCCTC
>CALBLR010000253.1 GCA_937896015.1 uncultured Prevotellaceae bacterium
GTCTACCGTTTTACCCTTGTTGGCCTGCAGCGCTTTGGTAAACAGATCGTAGCTGGATGTCGGCTCGCCATTGACGCCCACAATGCGGTCGCCCTCTTTCACACCAGCCTTTTCAGCACCCATGCGGGCCTGCAGCTGTGACACCACCACGGGAATGCGGTAGGTCATAAACATCTGCCCATCTTCTGCATCGGTGTTGGCTGTGAAGATGAAGTTGGAAGGCACATTAATGGTTATTGTGTCGCGGTGGTTGCGCAGCACCGTCACCGTCTTGGCTGTGAGCATGGCCTGCACGTCTTCGGCATTGTAGTAATGCAAATCCTTGCCATCGGCGCTGAGCGGTATGTCGCCATCCCTAAAGCCGATTTTTTGGGCGCTGTTGCAGTAAGCCATGCCCTCGGTGGCGTTGCGGAATGGAATGAACTGCTCGCCATAGGTGTAGACCAGCCCTGAATAGATGACAATGGCCAGAATGAAGTTAAACAGCACTCCGCCCACCATTATCAGCAGTCGTTGCCACGCTGGCTTGGAGCGGAACTCCCATGGCTGCGCAGGCTGTTTCATCTGCTCGGTGTCCATCGACTCGTCGATCATGCCGGCAATCTTGCAATATCCGCCCAGTGGCAGCCAGCCTATGCCATACTCGGTGTCGCGCCATGTGGCACGCTTGCTGCCTTCATGGCCGGGTTTGGCCTTGGGCTTATATTTGAACAGCGAGAACCAGGGGTTGAAAAACAAATAGAACTTCTCGACCTTGACACCGAATATTCTTGAAAATATGTAGTGGCCAAACTCATGCACAAACACAAGCAGGCCAAGCGAGAAAATCAGTTCAAACGTCTTAAACAAAAATGGACTCATTGATATGTCTTTATAAATTATAAATTGATTAATGACTGAGCGTAGCGGCGCACCTCGGCATTGGTGGCCACATAGTCGTCATACGACGGCCGGGGCACAAACGTTGCGGCCGCCATCGACTTGTCGACTATATTATAGATGTCGTAAAACTTAATTTGGCCTTTGAGAAAGGCCGCCACGGCCACTTCGTTGGCTGCATTCATGGCACAGGCCGCGTTGCCGCCGCGCTCTGCAGCCTCAAAGGCCTTGCCCAGCAAGGGGAACTTGTCGTAGTCTGGCTTCTCAAAAGTGAGGCTGGCGTAGTCGGCCACTGTGAGTTTGCGGCTGTCCGACTTCAGGCGCCCGGGCAGGCCCAAGGCGTAGCGTATGGGCAAGTGCATGTCGGGCAGGCCAAGCTGGGCCTTAACCGAGCCGTCGCAATATTCCACCATTGAGTGGACTATCGACTGCGGGTGCACCACAATCTCGATGCGGTTGTGCGGCACGCCAAACAGCCATTTGGCCTCGATCATTTCAAAACCCTTGTTCATCATCGATGCCGAGTCGATGGTGATCTTCGCCCCCATACTCCAGTTGGGGTGCTTAAGGGCGTCGCAGGCTCGGGCTGTGGCTATGCGGTCTTTGCTCCAAGTGCGGAACGGGCCGCCAGAAGCGGTGAGAATCAGCTTCGACACATCACTGCTGCGCTCACCCACCAGGCACTGGTAGAAGGCACCGTGCTCGGAGTCAACGGGATATATCACCGACTTCGACGTTTTAAGCATGCGTGTAATCAGCTCGCCGGCCACCACCAGAGTTTCTTTGTTGGCCAGAGCAATGGCCTTGCCAGCCTTCACCGCGCTTATTGTCGGTTCAAGGCCGCTGTAGCCCACCATGGCTGTGACCACGACATCAACATCGGGGTGAGTCACCACCTCTGCAATCGAGCTGTGCCCCGTGAGCACCTTTATGGGCAGGTGTGCCAAAGCGTCGCGCACCTTGCCATAGCAAGCTTCGCTTGATATAATCACATACTCAGGCCTATAGGCCAGTGCCTGCTCAATCAGCAAGTCGGCGCTGGTGTTGGCCACCAGCAGCCAAGCCCTGAACAAGCCGGGGTATTCGCTTATCACATCAAGCGTCTGGCGGCCTATCGAGCCGGTGCTGCCAAGGATGGCAATATTTTTCTTTCGATTCACTTCTATAGAATTCACGTTATATTCAACTTACAAATATAACGCTAAATTCTCACACCGCAGGAATTAATCAAGCACATTTTTGGGCAACTCCCCTGCAAAAAACTATTTTTTGGATTTTTTTGACTCCTGTGATTGATTAGTCGGGAACTTGGACTATGAGGCGGTCGTGGGCCAGCTGGACGCCGGCAGGCAGCATGCGGCTCACTTGGGCGTGAAGGCCTATGCCGTGGCTCATGTGGGTGAGCAGGGCGCGGCCGGGCTTTATGCGGTCGATTACAGCCAGTGCCTCGCTCAGCGACATGTGCGACATGTGAGGCTCGATGCGCAGGGCGTTGATCACCAGCAGTGGCACTCCGCGCAGCTTCTCCACCTGCTCGGGTTCGATGGTCTTGCAGTCGGTGATGTAGGCAAGCGGGCCTATGCGGTAGCCGTTGATGCGCATTTTGTAGTGCCACACGGGTATGGGCTGCACGCTGATGCCTTCGGCCACAAATGGCTCCTCGCCCACTTCGTGCAGGTTGAATGTGGGCACGCCTGGATACAGGTGCTCTTGGAAGCAATATGGCATTCGGCGCCTAATGTCGTCGAGCACGTCGCGGCGCGCATACACCGGAAATCTGTGCCCGCCTTTGCAGTATGCCCTAAGGTCGTCGATGCCGCCCACGTGGTCGTAGTGGATGTGGGTGACGAGCAGAGTGTCGATGTCGCTGTTGCTGGCACGCAGCATTTGCGTCCTGAAATCGGGTCCGCAGTCGATGAGCAGCTTTTTCCCCTTGTAGCGAACAATGGCCGACGTGCGCAGCCGGTTGTCGCGCGGGTCGGTTGAGCTGCACACCTCGCAGTGGCAGTTGATTTGCGGCACTCCCGTAGATGTGCCTGTACCTAAAAACTCTATTTCAAGCATTTTGAGTGGTCGTGTTTAATTTTTTTGTTCAATCGTGTCAGGTATCATCTGAACCCCTTAAGCACCCCGTCGGTGAAATATAGGTAACTGCCGCCATCGTAGTACCAGTATTCGCGCACTCCCGTCTGGTCGGGGACGCGGTTGATCGACTTTGGCGCGCCCTTGGCCAGCTGGCATTCTTCTTTTGTCATGTCGAGGGCCACGCGGCCGTTGACTATGCAGTCCCAAGCCTCAGGGCCTATGTTGGGATACGACTTGTGTATGTCGTCGAGCGAGAACATTGAGTCGAAGTTGCGGTTGCGGATGTGGGTGTCGCCGCCCGACATCCACACAAAGGCCGACTTGCCATTGTCGACGGCGGTGAATGCCACCTTAAGCGGCAGCACCTTGTTGCCCGGGCTGACGCTGTCGATGCGCACTGCTATAAACTTGCGGCCGGCCACCATGCCTTCGGTAGCCAGATCATACCAAATGGATGTGCGGATATACATGATGCGGTTGCGCATCAGGCGGTCGACACTGGCCACAAAGTCATCATCGATTAAAAACGGTATGGTGGTCTTTGACGTGAAGTCGGCAAGCGTCTTGCCCGATGGGTATACCAGTGTGTGCCGGCCATCGCTAAAGTTGATGTTGAGGATGCGGCGGTTGTCGAGCAGCGTGGTGGCCGAATAGCCTGTGTAGGTGAGCCGCTTGCCGCCAAGGGCGAGCTTGCTCACATCATATTTGTCCGATGGGGAGAAAATCAGCCTCACCTGATCGTCGGCTACGGTAAACGTCTTTCCCGCCTTCCATGCCGGCAGAGAGTCGCTGTAGGCTTGAATGCTGTCGGTCAGGCTGCTTGTCACCGTCTTGGAGTATGCCTTTTGCACATCTTTCTCGGTTATTTTTTTCGAACCCTCTATGCCTGTGAAGCATGATGCCATTAGCAAGCTTAGCGCCAAGGCCGCCACTGCGCGGAGATGAAGGAGTTTGCCCATATGAGATTATTTATTGAAACCAATGGCAAAGTTAATAAATTAAGCGCTATCGCACCGTTGGGCTGCCAGGCAATCGCTTTTTATTTCACACTTTTTACCGTTATTCGTGCATTTATCATTAATTTTGCACCCTATGATTTGCCCGAAGAATTTTGAATCGAGGATTGGATTTGACATCATCAGAAAGGAAATAGAGAAAAGGTGCATAAGCACGCTTGGAGCTGACTTCTGCGCCAAGATGCAGATGTCGGCGGTGAAAGACGACATCGTGCTTAAGCTGAGCCAGACCAATGAGTTTCTGTCGATATTGCAGTCGAAAAAGGAGTTTCCCGCGAACTACTTTTTCGATATGCGCCTGCACCTGAAGGCCATTGCTGCCCCTGGCACATTCATCACCCCCGACAACCTGTTCAACCTGCGGCGGTCGCTATCTACCGTGGGCGAGATTGTGAACTTCTTTGCGGTGGCCGACGGCGCAGAGTCGCCCCACCCCCACTTGGCCACATTAGCCGGCGGCATGTGGCCATTTCGCGAACTGCTGGCCGACATCGACCGTGTGATCGACAAGTTTGGCAACGTGAAAGACTCCGCCTCGCCGCATTTGCGCGAGTTGCGGCAGCAAATAGCCTCGTCAACGTCGAGCATCAACGGCATCATGCGCCGCATCATAGCCAATGGCCGCCAAAACGGCATTTTCGACAACGACACCGCCCCGTCGGTGCGCGACGGCCGCCTGGTGCTGCCCGTGTCGCCCATGAACAAGCGCAAGGTGCGCGGCATTGTGCACGATGAGTCGGCATCGGGCAAGACCATATTCATTGAGCCGGAGGAGATAGTAGAAGCCAACAACAGAATACGTGAGACCGAGGCTGAAATAAAACGTGAGATAGTGAGAATACTTATTGCAATCTCCGACACTATACGCCCGCACATCGATGAGCTTGGCGACACCTACTCCACACTTGGCCTGTTTGACTTCATTAGGGCAAAAGCTATTTTTGCAGCCGACATCGATGCGCAAATGCCGCACATCGACGGCGGACAGACCATTGAATGGTATCACGCCGTGCACCCCGCCCTGTTCCTTGCGCTAAAGGAGCAAGGCAAACGGGTGGTGCCGCTCAACATAGAGCTTAATTGCAACAACCGCATACTCATAATATCGGGTCCCAATGCCGGCGGCAAGAGCGTGTGCCTGAAGACGGTGGGCGTGGTGCAATACATGATGCAGTGCGGCATTTTGCCGCCGCTGTACAGCAACTCGCATATGGGCATATTCAGCAACATATTCATCGACATAGGCGACCAGCAGTCGATAGAAGACGACCTGAGCACCTACAGCTCGCACCTGCAAAACATGAAGACGTTTCTCAGTCGAGGCAACGAGCGCACGCTGGTGCTGATCGACGAGTTTGGCAGCGGCACTGAGCCACAGATTGGCGGAGCCATAGCACAAGCCATTCTTGAGCAGCTAAACAACAAACGCGTGATGGGCGTGATCACTACCCACTACCAGAACCTGAAGCATTTTGCCGATGACACCGATGGCCTGGTAAACGGAGCTATGCTCTACGACCGCCAGCACATGCAACCGCTGTTCCAGCTGTCGGTGGGCTATCCGGGCAGTTCGTTTGCCATCGAGATTGCCCGCAAAATCGGCTTGCCACAGCAGGTGATCGACAAGGCCACCGAAATTGTGGGCACCGACTACATCAACATGGACAAATACTTGCTCGACATAGTGCGCGACCGCCGCTACTGGGAAAACAAGCGGCGCGACGTGCATGCCAAGGAGAAGCGGCTCGACTCGATAATCAACGACTACAACACGCAAATCGACACGCTGAGCAAAGAGCACCGCAGCATCATCAACGAGGCCAAAAAGGAGGCCAAGGAGATTTTGAAGCAGAGCAACCGCGAAATTGAGCGCACTATTAAGGAAATCAAGGAGGTGCAGGCCGACAAGGAGCGCACTAAGGAGGCACGCAAAAAACTTAGCGACTTCAACAGCAGTCAGCTTGACGAGGGCATAACAGGGCAGTCGAAGATACTGCAGTCGATAAAGCCAAGGCACAGCGTGGCGCCTAAGCGCAAGCCAGCCGAGCAGCAGCCAAAGGCAGGGCAAGACCGCCCGATAGCTGTGGGCGACAACGTGACTATGGCCGATTCATCCACCGTTGGCACTGTGATGAGCGTCGACGGCAAATGGGCCACAGTGGCCTTTGGCGCGCTTAAAACCAAGGTTGAAGTAAAGCGCATTAAGCGCACTATCAGAAAAGCCGAAAGACCCCAGACGGTAACATTTATAGGCAAGCAGACGAGCGATGAGATGCGCTCGCGCCAGCTCAGCTTCAAGCAGGAAATTGACGTGCGCGGGATGCGGGCCGACGAAGCGCTGCAGGCTGTGACCTACTTCATCGACGATGCCGTGCAGTTCAATGCCCGCCGCGTGCGTATTTTGCACGGCACCGGCACCGGCGTGCTGCGCGAGGTCATCCGCCAGTACCTTAACACGGTGGCCGGTGTAAAGAGCTATCACGACGAGCATGTGCAGCTGGGCGGTGCGGGCATCACCGTGGTCGAGTTGGAATAGCCCACTGATTATGGGATAAATCGAGGCCGCGCACTGCCTTTTGGGGCTGATGTGCGGCCTCGATTGTGCATTGTCGCAGCCCCCACCCTGCATTAGCGGGCGGCACGGCGGTAGAGGAATATTGCAATGATGGTGTAAATGATGTTGGGCACCCACATGGCCACTCGCGGCGATGTGTAGCCGCTCACGGCAAACGTCTGAGTCACCGTCATAAA
>CALBLR010000254.1 GCA_937896015.1 uncultured Prevotellaceae bacterium
ACGCAGCGGCCGTGATGGCCTGCATCTCGGCATGGGCGGTGACGTCGGTAAGAGTTTCGGTGAGGTTGTGGGCGCGGGCAATGACGCTGCCGCCGCACACCACCACGGCCCCGATGGGCACCTCGTCGCACTCAGCCGCCTCGCGCGCCTCGGCCAAGGCCAGGCGCATAAACTTTTCGTCGTCGGGTGAGGCCATGGGCGGTTACAATGAAACTTTGGTCACATAGCGGCCCACGCACACCAGGTAGACGCGGCCGCGCGGCAGGTCGCAGATTTCGCCGCTCACCGACGGGCGTAGAAGAGGTTGCCATACACATCGTAGACGCGCGTCCAAGTGCCATAGTTGTCACCCGAAATGAATATGATGCCGCTGCTGGCCCACACTGCGGGATGACGGTCGGCCTCAACCGTGCCGACAGCAGCGGGAGCCACACTGAAGGTGAGCGGGTCGCCGTCGGCAAGCATGTTGGTGGGCACTATGGTGTAGTCAACATTCTGCGCGGTGATGGGGAAGTAGTAGTTGTCGGCCGCGGTGACGGCAATGAGGTCGGTGCCGCGGTAAATCTTGTAGCCGAAGTTGTTGCCCAGAGCCAGGCGGGTCCAATTGGAGCCATATGGGGTGCCGCTGAGCGTCATCGACAGCGACACATCCTCGCTGGGATACACATTGAATGTGGCTTTGTCGCCCCACACGCCGTCGGCCTCATAGGCACTCACCGCGCTGGCGGGCACTATCAGGTCGATGTTTTGCAGGCCGATGAATATGGCCCAGCCGGTGGCTGTGGGCGGCTTGGCGGCCGCACTGTAGATTTCGGCCAGGCTGTGGCAGTTGTTGAAGCCGTAGGCGTCGATGAAGGTGAGTGTGGACGGCAGCATCACGGTGTGCAGCGACGGGCACGACTGGAATGCGCCGTAGCCCACAGTGGTAACGCCCTCGGGCACCAGCACCGAAGTGATGCCCGTGCCGGCCAGCATGGTCTTGCTGATGGCCTTGAGGCCAGTGGGCAGAGTGATGCTGGTGAGGGCCTCGTCGTAGGCAAAGGCAGACTCGCCGATTGTAGTCACAGTGTTTGGAATCTGCACCTCGGTGGCCTGCGACTTGCTGAAGGCACTGTCGGCAATGGCCGTCACGGTGTAGGTTTTGCCATCGGCGGTGACCTGTTCGGGAATGATGTACACGCCCTTGTAGGTGTTCTCCCCATCGGCGGCAAGCCGCTTGTCGACCTTCACTTCGGCATTTTTGCCGCTGATGCGGCTGTAATATAGGCCATTGCTTTCAAAGTCGTAGGCGCTGGCGCTGAAGTGGCACAGCATGGCGGCCATGGCGGCCGCGACGGTGATTTTTAATGTTATCGACATTTTCTCGATTCTATTTTTTTTGTGGTTGATTATTATATTGGTTGATTAATGGGTAATCGGGTTAGTCGCGGTAGTACACCCGCTTCACGCGCGGCGAGATGCTGGTGAGGATCTCGTAGGGGATGGTGCCGCGCACCTCGCTGAGCCGCTCGATGGGAATGTGCTCGCCATATATCTCCACGTGGTCGCCCACCTTGCAGTCGGCGTCGGTGACGTCGACCATCACGGCGTCCATGCACACGTTGCCCACGGTGGGACACAGCGTGCCGTTGACCCACATGCTGGTGTGGCCGTTGCCAAAGTGGCGGTCGAAGCCGTCGGCATAGCCTATGGTGACGGTGGCAATGCGCGACTGGCGCTTGAGGATGCCGCGGCGGCCGTAGCCTATGGTGGTGCCGGCAGGCCACTCCTTAAGCGAGATGATGACCGAGTGCAGTGAGGCCACGGGGCGCAGAGCGTCTTCCGAGCCGTCGAACACCGTCTTGATGCCGTAGAGGCCGATGCCGATGCGCACCATGTCGGCCTGGTGCTCGGGAAAGCGCACAATGCCAGTGGTGTTGAGGATGTGGCGCGTGATGTGGTAGTCGAACGACTGCTGAATGATTTCGCAACACTCGTCGAAGTATTCAAACTGTCGCATGGTGTAGTCGTCCTGCGCCGGCTCATCGGCCACGCACAGGTGCGAGAACATTGACGACGGCTTGATGATGTCCTGGCTGTGAAGCAGCTCGAGCAGCTCGGGCAGCTGCTGCTTGATGAAGCCCAGGCGGTGCATGCCGGTGTCGAGCTTGATGTGCACGGGGAAGTTTTTGGCGCCATACTTGCGGCCCTCGCGCACCAGTTCGCGGGCCTCCTCGATGCTGTAGACCTCAGGCTCAAGACGGTACATGAACATGGCCTTGTAGTTGACCACCGAGGGGTTGAGCACAATTATTGGCATTGTGATGCCGGCCTTGCGAAGGTCCACGCCCTCGTCTTGCACGGCCACGGCCAGATAGTCGGCGCCCATGTCCTGCAGCGTCTTGGCTATTTCATACGAGCCGGTTCCGTAGCCCGAGGCCTTGACCATGCCCACCGTCTTGGTGGCTGGCTTGATGAGCGACTTGAAGAATTTGAAGTTGGAGGCCAGCGCATTGAGGTCGATGTCCTCCACCGTCTGGTGCTGGCGGGCCTCAAGCAGGTCGACCACCTGGCCGAAGTCGAACTGCGGCGCGCCCTTCACCAGTATCGACTCATTTTCGAAGTCGCTTTGCGACATGTTGTCCAAAAAGTCCTTGGTGCTGGCAAAGAAGGTGGCGTTGAGGCTGCTGAAGTAGCGGCGGTGGCGGCACATGTCGGGGCCGATGCCAATGAAACGGCTCACGCGCTTGCTTTTAAGCAGCTCGCTGACGCGTATGTAGAGTTCGTCGTCGCTGAAGGTCTCGGTCATGAGGTCGCTCAGAATCACAGTGATGTTCTGGCTGGGGTTGGAGCGGCGTGTAAGGAAGTCGGTGGCGGGCGTGAGCGAATAGTAGTCGCTGGTGTAGCCGTCGACAATCACGGTGCAGTTGTTCACGCCGCCTATCACGTTGAGCCTCGTGCCCACGGGGGTGAGCCGCGCCATGCGCTGGGCAATGGTCTCGGGCTTGACGTTGAGGTAGAGCATCACCGCCAGGCAGCAAATGGCGTTCTCAATGTCGCGGCCGCTGGTGAACGGCACCGTGAGCCTGTGGGGCACACCGCTGTAGCAGTAGTCCACCACGGTGGCGCCGTCGGCAGTGGCGGAGGTGCTTTTGATGTAGAGTGTGCGCGTGGGGTCGGTGCGCGACCAGGCTATCTCCTGGGCCACGTCCACATCGAGCAGCGGCTTGATGGTGGCGGTGACAAGGGGGTCGTCGGCGCAATACACAATGCACTCGCAGCTGGTGAGTATCTTCGCCTTTTCCTGCGCTTTCTCGGCCATCGACGCGAAGCCCTCGTTGTGCTCGTCGCCAATGTTGGTGATGACTCCTATGGTGGGCCTTATCATGGCCTGCAGGTTGGCCATCTCGCCGGTGGTGGAGATGCCGGCCTCGATAATGGCGAGGTCGGTGTTGTCGTCGATGTCCCACAGGCTCAGCGGCACGCCAATCTGCGAATTGTAGCTGCGCGGCGAGCGCACTATGTGGTAGTCGGCGTTGAGCAGCTGGTAGAGCCACTCCTTCACCGTGGTCTTGCCGCGGCTGCCGGTGATGCCAATCACGGGGATGTTGCGGAAGCGGCGGCGGTGGAAGGTGGCAATGGCCTGCAGCGCCTCGAGGGTGTCGGGCACGGTGATGAAGTTGGCGTCACGCCTCAGCGAGGCCGGCACCGCGCTGGGCGAGTCGACCACGAAGTTGCGCACACCCTGCTCATAGAGCTGTGCTATGTAGTGGTGACCATCGTTGTTTTTGGTCTTGATTGCAAAAAACAGTGTTTCTTCGGGGCATATGAGCGAGCGCGAGTCGGTGAGCAACTGGCTCACAGAGGCCTCGGGCAGCTTAAGCGACGCATTGTCGACGCCCAGAATCGAAGCGATTTCTTTAATTGTATATTTCATAACAGCAATCTTTTGAATGCATTATCTCAGTGTTGTTTATCTCTTTGTCTGCTGTGAGGCGCCGCACTGTCCTACTCCTGCATCAGGCAGTTTTGCACCTCGCGGTTGGCCTCGATGTAGGGGTATTCCCTCACCAGGTTGCGCACCACGCTGCGCGTGTCGGCGTTGAAGCGGTCCACCACCTCGCGGTTGGAGCTCATGGGGCGGTGGCGCAGGCGGCGGGCCACACGCTCGCAGCGCGCAATGGCCTGTGCCGAGGCGTCGTCGAAATACGTGGCCTGAAACGCCTGCCAGATGTATTCCACAGCCACCTCGCTGGGATGCACCATGTCGGCGGCATAGAAGCGGTAGTCGCGCAGGTCGTCGTTCATGATCTCGTAGGCCGGGAAATAGCCGCATAGCTTGGCCTGGCGGCACACGTTGGCCACCGCCACGCGCAGGGTGGCCTTGCTCAGCGAGTTGGCTGCCAACCCGTCGGCTATGTGCCTGATGGGGCTCACGGTGAACAGCACGCGCAGCGCCGGATTGAATTCGTGCAGCCGCTGCACCGTGGCCGCGAGCACTTCGGTGATGGCCTCCACGCTCTCCATTTTGCGAGTGAACTCGTGCTGCGGCACCTTGTGGCAGTTGCTCACCACCTGACCGGTGGACTTCAGCCGGTAGACGATGGCCGTGCCCAGCGTCAGCACCAGGGTCTGGCACTGCTTGAGGTGGCTGTGGGCGGCGGCTATGCGCTGGTTCATGCGCTCAAGCGCCATGCCCTTGTCGGGCATTGAGAAGCGCGAGTGGAAGCAGTAGCTGTTCCACACCCCGTTGGCCGAGAACAGGTCGGCACCCGCCACAGGCTCGCCGCTGATGATGCGGTCGACCGAAGCGGCGATGCTCATGGGGTTGTAGATAGTGCCGAACGGGTTGATGTCGACATTCATCATGGCACCGGCCAGCTTGGCCCCTATGTTGTCGCTGAAGCACGAGCCAATTAGCATCACGGCATCGCTGTGGTGCATAATGCCCTGATTGCTCGACGTTTTAATTATAGTTCTGAAGTCCATATAGCCGCAGTTGTCTATTAAGTAGCAAATTTACTACTTTTTGCGCCATTTCGCCCCCTGCACCCAATAAAATATTGTGAACAAAGTTAGGGAAAGCAGCGGAGAAAGCGGCGGCAAAGTCCTAACGGCTGGTGGTGAGGCGGCGGTAGAGGCGGTGGCACAGCAGCGGCAGGGCGGTGCCGGCCAGGGTGTAGAGCAGGAAGAAGCCGTCGGTGTCGGAGTTGAGGTGCACCACCATGTGGGTGCCTATCTGGTGCCAGTCGAGGCCGTAGGCCATGATTTTGATGGCGGTGACCACTTTGAAGGCGCATATGTGGAACACAAACACATATAGGGTGTTGTCGCCGCAGTAGCACAGCAGGCTGCGCAGGCGGCCGGGATGGCGGTCGATGGCGGTGGCTATGTGGTGGGTCATTAGGAAGCCTATGATGCCGGTCACGGGCAGTGTGGCCACGTCGTAGGCCTTTGGGGTTAGGTTCATGCCGTGCAGGCCCAGGGCGGCTCCGCCAAGGAGCAGCGCGGCGTAGGCGGCGGTGAGGGCCCAATGCTGCCTGAAGCGGGCCTCGTGGCGGCGGTAGAACACGCCGAAGGCGAAGAAGAACATGCCCCAGCACTCTCTGATGCCGCCCTGCACCAGGGTGGTGATTTTAAGTCCGAACTCGATTTTGACGAGGGCGAAGGCCAGCGCGCCGGCGGCTATGACGCCCAGTGTGGCATCGGCGGTGAGCCACCGGCGGCGCCCGTCGAGGGTGCGGTAGAGGATGAGGAACACTATGCTCACCACCAGCAGTGCGCGGAAGAACCAGAAGGCTCCGGCCAGGAACTCATCGTAGCCGCCCATGCCTGTGACTATGGTCACCAGCCGCTGCAGCATGACGCGCAGCGTGTAGGGGTGCGTGACGCCTCCGTTCCAGTTGCCATACATCTCGTTGAGGATGCCCACCTTGAAGAGCAGGTTGTGGATTATGAGGAAAAACACGCTCCACTTCACAAAGGGCACGTAGAGCCCTTTGACGCGCTTGACGCAAAACTGCCACGGCTGGGCGGCGTGGCGCTTGCCGAAGAAGTAGCCTGCCGTGATGAAGAACAGCGGCATGTGGAACAGGTAGATGAAGTTGACAAGCAGGTGCGGGCCCTCGGTGTGGCCCATCACCATGAGGATGATGGCCAGCCCCTTGCAGATGCTGATGCTGGTGTTGCGCTTGGCGGCGGGTGGCGTTGCGGTCATTGTTTTGAGTTACTCAATTGGATAGGGATAGGTGATGCGCCACAAATACAGGGCGTGGCCGGGCATGGAGGTGCCGGCCTTGCAGCGGTCACGGCTCTCGATGATGCGGCAAAACTCGTCGACGCCTATCTTGTGGTAGCCCACCAGGGTGAGCGTGCCCACAATGGCGCGCACCATGTTGCGCAAAAAGCGGTCGGCGGTGATGGTGAACACCCACTGGCCGTCGGGCTCGAGGGTCCACTGCGCGTGTGTGACGCGGCAGTTGTTGGTGGCCACATCGGTGTGCAGCTTGCTGAACGAGGTGAAGTCGGTGTAGTCCATAAGGCGGGCTGCGGCCTCGTTCATCAGTTCAAAGTCGAGGTCGGGGCGGCAGCGCCAGCTGCGGTCGTGCAGGAATGGCGACTTGCATGTGTGGGCAAAATACTTGTAGGTGCGGCTGGTGGCGTCGAAGCGTGCGTGGGCGTCGGGCGCCACCGGGAATATCGAGTAGACGGCTATGTCGCGCGGCAGGATGCCGTTGAGGCTGTGCGCCAGCTTGCGGCAGTCGGCAATGGGCGCGGCGGTGTCGAAGTGGGCAATCATCATGGCCGCATTCACGCCGGTGTCGGTGCGGCCTGCGCCGGTGACCGGCGTGGGGGCGCGCAGCACCATGGCCAACGCCTGCTCGAGGGTTTGCTGCACCGAGCAGTCGTGTGGCTGCACTTGCCAGCCGTGGTAGTTGGCTCCGCAGTAGGCGAGCCTCATGAAATATCTCATCGGCCTTGCGGGGTCAGTTGGTTTCCAAATAGGTGTAGCCGTATAGGCCCGAGCGGTAGTTGCGTATGAACTCGTTGCCCTCGTCGCTGGTGATTCTGCCCGTGCGGATCGACTCGGTGACCCACGACTCCACATTGCGCACCAGCTGCTTGGGGCTGTATTGCACATAGTCGAGCACCTCGGCCACCGTTTCGCCGTCGATCACCTGATCGATGCGGTAGTGGTCCTTATACACATTGATGTGCACGGCGTTGGTGTCGCCGAACAGGTTGTGCATGTCGCCCAATATCTCCTGATATGCTCCCACAAGGAACACGCCCAGATAGTAGTGCTCGCCCGGACGCAGCGAGTGCACAGGCAGCGCGTGGGCCACGCCCTGGGGCGAGATGAAGTTGGCTATCTTGCCGTCGCTGTCGCAGGTGATGTCTTGCAGTGTGGCCATGCGGTCGGGGCGTTCGTTGAGGCGGTCGAGCGGCACCACGGGAAACACCTGGTCGATGGCCCAGCTGTCGGGCAGCGACTGAAACAACGAAAAGTTGCAGAAGTATTTTTCGGGAAGCATCTTGGCCACGCCGCGCAGCTCCTCGGGCATGTGCTTCATCTCGTTGGAGATGAGGTGCACCTCGCGTGCCACCGACCAAAACAGCTTCTCCACCATGGCGCGCGTGCGCAGGTCGATGAGGCCGAGGCTGAAGCGGTCGAGGGCCTCCTCGCGGATTTGCAGGGCATCGTGCCAGTCCTCGAGCAGACGCACTTGGTTAATTTTGTCCCAAATTTCATAGAGGTCCTTCACAAGGTCGTTGTCGTCGTCGGCCACCTTGTCGTGCTCCTCGTCCCACCGTGGCAGCGAGGTGGTTTCGAGCGTCTCGGCCACCAGAATCGAGTGGTGGGCAGTGAGCGAGCGTCCGCTCTCGGTGATGATGTTGGGGTGCTTGAGCCCGTTTTTATTGCACACGTCCACAAAGGTGTAGACGGCGTCGTTCACATACTCCTGAATGGAGTAGTTCATGCTGTTTTCGCTGGCACTGGAGCGCGTGCCGTCGTAGTCAACTCCCAGGCCGCCGCCAATGTCGATGAAGTCGATGCCGAAACCCAGCTTGGTGAGCTGCACGTAGAATTGCGACGCCTCGCGCAGGGCATTCTTGATGCGGCGGATTTTGGTGATTTGGCTGCCAATGTGGAAGTGTATCAGCTTGAGGCAGTCGGCCATGTCGTTGGTGCGCAGAAAGTCGAGCGCGGCAAACAGCTCGCTGGTGTTGAGCCCAAACTTGCTGCGGTCGCCGCCGCTTTCCTCCCACTTGCCACTGCCGCTGCTCGAGAGCTTGATGCGCATGCCCACGTTGGGACGCATGTTGAGCCGCTTGGCCACGCGGGCTATGAGCTGCAGCTCGTTGAGCTTCTCCACCACCAGAAATATGCGGCGGCCCATCTTCTGGGCCAGCAGCGCCAGTTCCACATAGCTCTCGTCCTTGTAGCCGTTGCAAATTATCAGCGAGTTGTCGCTGAAGTCGGCCATGTTGATGGCCAGCACGGCGTGCAGCTCGGGCTTGGATCCGGCCTCAAGGCCTATGTTGAACTTCTTGCCGTGGCTCACGATTTCCTCCACCACCTGCCGCGTCTGGTTCACCTTGATGGGATAGATGATGAAATTCTGCGCCGCATACTCATATTCCTCGGCGGCGCGCTTGAAGCAGCTCGATATTTTCTCGATGCGGTTGTCGAGGATGTCGGGGAAGCGCAGCAGAATGGGCGCGGTGATGTTGCGCGCGCGCAGTTCGTCCATAACCTCAACCAGGTCAACCCCCACGCAGTCGCGCTTGGGGGTGACGGTGATGTGCCCCTTTTCGTTGACCGAGAAGTATTGCAGTCCCCAGCCGTGAATGTTATACAGTTCGGCGCTGTCGTCGACGCGCCATTTAGTCATGCCAGTCGTAGTCGTAAGTGTTTTAGCGGTTAAACCAATGTGAATTGCAGTGCAAAATTAGTGCAAACCGAGCGCAATGCCAAGAAATGTGCTCGCACATTTTCTTAAGCTTTGCCGAGGCGCAGCCTAATTTATCCAAAATTAGTGCAAACCGAGCGCAATGCCAAGAAATGTGCTCGCACATTTTCTTA
>CALBLR010000255.1 GCA_937896015.1 uncultured Prevotellaceae bacterium
CCAAGACCCCAACATTAAAAGTGTTGTGCTCTACCAGCTGAGCTAGCGAATCTCCTCTAAAAAGCGTTGCAAAGGTACTGCCAATTTGTGAATTATGCAAGCACAGGCGGCATTTTTTGTCAAAAAAGTTTTCGACAGCGTTTTTGGGGATACGCCGAAACCGGGTCAAGACTGGCGTCGGCACACGAAAAAACGGCGCGGCGGCATTGCGGTTGGCAAATTATTGGCTATATTTGCCATTATCATAAACCCGAAAAGAGTATGGCAAAATTCAACTTCGACAAAATCGTTGACCGCCGCGGCACCGGGGCGGTGAAACTCGAGATGCTAAAACCTGAATTCGGCTGCACCGATGTGATTCCTGCCTGGATAGCCGACATGGACTTCGAGGTGTGTCCGGCAATAACCGAGGCGCTGACGCGGCGCATGGCCGGCCACCGCATTTATGGCTACACCGTGGCTTCCGACAGCTACTGGCAGTCGATAATCGACTGGCAGCGCAGCCGCAACGGCTTTGAGATTGAGCGCAGCGAGCTCACATTCATTCCCGGAGTGGTGACTGGCGTGGCCCTTGCCATCAACTTCTTCACCCGTCCCGGCGACCGCATTGTGATTCAGGAGCCGGTGTACCACCCGTTTCGCCGCGTCATCACCGACAACGGCCGCCTGGTGGCCAACAACAGGCTGCTGCACTGCGCCGACGGCACGTGCCGGATGGACCTTGAGGGACTTGAGCGCATATTCAGCGAGCAGCGGCCTGCCATGATGATTGTGTGCAACCCGCACAACCCCATGGGCATTGCATGGCCGGCTGAGACGCTGCGCAGCGTGGCCGCGCTGGCGCGGCGATATGGGGTGAAGGTGATAAGCGACGAAATTCACGGCGACCTGATGCTGGGCGGACGCAAGCACCATCCAATGCCCACGGTGAGCAACGACGCCGCTGCCGTGACCATTGCCTTCGGCGCGCCCACCAAGACGTTTAACATAGCCGGATTCCGCACATCGTGGTGCGTGGTTAAGAATGCCAAGTTGAGGGTGCCGTTCTACCAGTGGCTCTCGGCCAACGAGCTCAACGAGCCTAACCTAACCGCCACACTTGCCGCCGAAGCCGCCTACCGCAACGGCCGCGAGTGGCTCGACGAGGCACTGGCCTACATAGAGGGCAACATCGACTTTGTGGCCGACTACTGCGCGCGCCACATTCCACAGGTGCGTGTGCTCAAGCCGCAGGCCAGCTACCTGGTGTGGCTCGACTTCGGCCAGCTGGGCCTCAGTCACGAGCAGCTGATCGACCTCACGCTGCACCACGCCCACGTGGCCATGAACGACGGCGAGATGTTTGGCTGCGGCGGCGAGATGCACGCCCGCCTCAACGTGGCCGCCCCGCGCAGCGTGATAGCCGACGTGATGGGCCGAATTGCCTGCGCCGTGGCCGAACTTGCCTGACACGCGCGGGTCGCCGAAAGCGGTAGTGCGCGTTTGCACGTTAGGCGCAAACGCACTACCTTTGCACACACATAATATAAAAAAACAAACACAGTCGCACACAGGAGTCATGACTTGGCACAGTCCCATAACACGGATATTTCGAAACGTGCTCATTTTCTTCTTCACCTCGACGATATTGAGCGTGGTGATACTGAAGTGGGTGCCGGTGTACTACACCCCGCTGATGCTGATTCGCTGCGCAGAGCAGGCGGCCGACGGCGACGAGATAAAGCTGCACCACAAGTGGACGCCCATAGAGAGCATATCGGCCAACATGCCGCTTGCCGTGATGGCAAGCGAAGACGCCAACTTCCTGAAGCACGACGGGTTTGACTTCGAGCAGATATATGAGGCACAGCTCACC
>CALBLR010000256.1 GCA_937896015.1 uncultured Prevotellaceae bacterium
TGCCGTTGTCGCGAATTACAATTGTGCCAAGGTTGGCCTCGGGTTGCTGCTTTGTGACGGTGAATGCGGCTGTGGCATCGGCCTTGCCAACCGACGAGAAGCGTATGCGGTAGCTGCCCGCCTGGCTAAGACTCTGGCTGAACGCGCCATTGCCGTCGGTCACGCCTGTGGTGAGCACCTTGGCCGTGTCGGGCAGCAGATAGATGCGTGCCGTGGCATATGGCTCGCCGCTGCCTGTGGTGTCGTTGAGTTGGCACTTCACGCCATATTGCTGCGCTGCCGCTGCAAGCGACACTGCCGTCAGTGCCATCGCTGTGATTATCCGTTGTGTCATTGAATATTCTCGTTTTTTTGTGGATTTCACTAATAAGACGCACGCCAACCCCGGTTTATAACACGTTTGTCGTGATTTTTTGCGCGCATCTGCCAAATAGATGTGCAACCGAGGGCAAAAGGTTGCACTAAAAGACACAAATATACAGCAATTTCCATGCCATCAGGCATCTTGCCGACAAAAAAATAATAATCCAGCAACATCAGCCAGTGGCTTGAGTCTCAATGGGCAAAATTGTGGTTGCAAATTTGCATGGCCACGCCATCGGGCATCAACTCAAAGCCGTGCCGCTCATAAAATGGGGCGTTGCCGCTGTCCTCGGGCATCACGTTGATGTAGAAGAAATCGCGGTAGTGCTCTTTTGCCATTGCCACAAGTCGCGACGCAATGCCTTGCCGCCTGTAGGCCGGCGACACCAGCAGATAGTGTAGGAACGCGGTCATGCAGCCGTCGTCAATTCCGCGAATCAGGCCCACAAGCTGACCGCCGTCCCATGCCGAAATCACAAACGGCGAGTTTAGCAGTGCTTTGTGTAGGTGTGACGGATATTTGCCCGACACCCAGCCAACCGACAGAAACAACTCTTCCACTTGCTTTTGCGTGAACTCACGCTCTTCGGTATATCTTATCATGGATTGTGTGCGCTTAATTGTGGTGATGGCCGTTGCATGCATCGTGGTGGCATGTGGAGTCGCCGCACACCAGGGTGCCCGACAGGTATTTGTCCACCACCTTGTCCACGTCTTCGGCTGGGGCGCCGCCGTGTATGCCTATGCCCATCTCGTTCAGCATGTTCACTGCACCGGCGCCAAGACCTCCGCAAATTACATCGGTCACGCCAAGCCCTTGCAGAAATCGCGGCATGGCCCCGTGGGCGTGTTCTGGCGAGGTGAGTATCTCTTTTTTAGCGACAGCATTTTGTTCAATGTCATACACCGCGACTTGCGGCGCTTTGCCAAAGTGGGGGAACAGCCGTCCCTCTGCGGTAGGAATAGCAATTTTCATGTTTCTCTTTTGCTTTGTGCTTGTAATATATGATTGATAAGTTTGATTTCTGAACTCATTGGGCATCCTTCCGGTGATGCGCTTGAAAAATTTCACGAAATACGACGGGTCGCTAAAGCCGAGGTCATAGCCTATTTCCTTTATGCTTAGTGCCGAGTGCTGAATTTTTCGCTTGGCTTCAAGCACTATGCGGTCGTTAATCACCTGCAGCGGTGAACAGTGGGTGCTTAAGGCCACATACTTGGTGAGGGTGCGCGGCGACACTTGCAGCAGCTGTGCATACTCCTGCACGGTGTGCATGGTGTGAAAGTTCTGCTCCAGCAACTGGCGGAAGCGCACAAATGTGCGGTTGGCCACGTTGCCCACATACAGTTTGGCCTTCTGCCTTCGCTCGCCATTGCGCTGCACTCTTATCAGGAACAAGCGCACCAAATATTGCATGTAGTCGCTGTGGGCAAAGGCGCCCGTGAGCGAATATTCACGGCCCATTTCGTCGACAATGGCCATAAGCCGTCCCGACTCTTCGTGTGTAACCTTGTAGTAGGGCAGCGAGTCGTAAGCATTAAACACGTCATACTTCAAAAACACGCTTTCGCTCGACTCCTCGTCGGCCATGAAACTGGCGTTAAAGTGGATTATCACCCCCTCGTAGTCGTTGGCTCCGTCGAACGAATGCTCCTGCCCCGGGGCTATGAAGAATATGGTGTTGTCGGCCACGGGATAGTCTACAAAGTCGACATTGTGCACGCCATGGCCTCGCCTGAACCATATTATTTGGTAAAATCCATGGGTGTGCGGAGCCATGGCCCCAGGGTTGCCCGTGAAGAAGTGCGGCATAAACTGGAGCTCCAGCTCAAGGCCTGAGTGGGTGTTCTCCGTTATCTTGTATGTCTTGATGTCATCCGTCATTTTGTGTCCTATTCACTTAATGTGCTCCGCACGATGGTGAATTTTGCATTTGCTGTGGTGAAATTACGCACTCTATTTGAATGAGGCAAGTGCTGTGCGCAAATTTACCATTCATCTGCATGAATACACAACGATTCGCATGATGCAAAGTAATAATTTTGCAATCGTTGGCGTGAAAAGCCAACAAGACAAGATAAACTAAAAAATAATAGAAAATGGAAACAGTGAAAGCGTATCTTCAGATTACAATGAAGATAAAAGAGAGCGACCGCCAGAGTGCGGCTAAGGTGTATTTCGACTATCGTAAGCCTTTCCTCGACACCATCGAGGGTGCGCTGACAAAGGCTCTGCTGGTGCGCGACGAAGATGTGCAGGTGCTGCACGGCTTCGACAGTAGGGAGCATGCGGCCGCCTATCTTGAGTCGGAGATGTTTAAGAATGACGTGGCCAAGGGCTTGTCGCCTTATTTCCAGGCCGATCCGGAAATCCGCATATTCGACGTGGTGGGATAAATATCCGGCCACACAGCGTTAGAAAAAAATAAGCGCCCCCGACAGCCGTTGCTGCTGCCGGGGACGCTTTGTTTTGGTGGCTCTCAGTTAAGAGCCTCGCTTGTCCGTTAGAGGATTATTAGCGGGTGCGGGTGATTATCATTTTCCGGGTCGATGAGGTGCCGTCTTTGTAGATGGTGCGCACAATGTTCACACCCTCCACAGGATGGCTGTAGACCATGCCGTTAACGCCCACATACTCCATGCGCTCCACTTCCTTGTCGGCATCGATTTGCTCTGCGCCGCTGGGCTTGAGGAGGGTGATGGTGTATTCAAGGCTGTTGCCGCCGATGCTGGCCTTGAGGGTGGCTGTCTCGCCGCCGTTGATGTTGACAAGCGTAATGTGTCCGTCTTCATCGATGCGCAGGTTGTCGCTAACTGTCCATTCAACGCCTTCTGGCACACCCACGTTGAAGCTCTCGGTCACAGCATCGCGCTTGTCGCCGGGGGCGATGGCCAGCGCTGCCGAGTAGAGCTTCACTATTGCGGAGTCGGCCAGTGTCTTGACGGCCGGATAGCAGTTGGCGCGCATTGTCCAGCAGCTGTCGCCCCAGTTGAGCTGGGTGAGGGCTGCGGTGGGCACTGCTTTGGCTGCGGTGTCGTTGGCAAACGTGCTGTTCACTGCCTGGCTGTCGTAGTAGGTATCGGTCACTGTGACATTGGCTACCGCCTTGCCGCCGCACACGTTGCCGCACGAGGCAGAGTCGGCCTCAGAGGCGCATGCCACGTTGCCAGTGTTGAAGGCGCGTGCCAGGGTGGTGTAGTTCTTCACTGGCAGACCAATGATGCCGCCCACCTGCTTGCAGCCGTGCACATTGCCGTGGTTGTACACATCGCTCACTTCGGCCTTGCCGGTGCCCATCACGCCGCCCACGTTATAGGCGTTGGCTGCGTTGCTGCCGGTCGACCACACGAGTCCGGCGTTGCCCGACGACTTGATTTGGCCAGCGCTGTTGCCGGCCACGCCGCCCAGGTTGTAGCGGCCTTGCACGCCGCCTGCGTTGAAGCAGTCTTTAATCAGGGCGTCGTTGTTGTTGCCCACAATGCCGCCAGCCTGGTAGTCGGCGGTGACGCTTGCATAGTTGATGTTGGCCACCACGTCGTTGTTCATCTTGTTCTCGCCCACAATGCCGCCGGCGCTTTGCTTGGTGCACTCCACGCTGCCGTAGTTCACGTTGTGGCTAATCACATTGTGGTTGTCGGCCTTGGCGTTGCCAGTGACGCCCACGATGCCGCCGGCCTGGCTCGCCTTGCTCACAACCGAGCCATAGTTTATGCAGCTGTCGACAACGATGCTGGGTGTAGTGCCCATGGTGCCGATGATGCCGCCGGCGCCATATGTGCCGCACTGCACATCACCGTGGTTCACGTTGCGCTTGGCTATGCCGGGACGGAACAGGCAGCCTATGATGCCGCCTGCGCTATAGGTGGTGGTAGTCACCTTGCCGCGGTTCACGCAGTAGGTCACGTTGCCGCCGCTGGTGCTCGACTGGTAGCCGGTGATGCCGCCGGCGTAGTTCTGGCTTGCAGTCACTGCGCCCTCGTTGGTCGAGAGGGTGATGCCGCCATTGCTCGAGCCGGTGATGCCGCCAATCGAGTATTTGCCCGACACGGCGCCGGCGTTAAAGCAGCTGTCGATGGCCACGCTCTCGGCGGCCTCGCCGGCAATGCCTCCGCCCTGGCCGTTGGCCGAGGTCACGGTGCCATAGTTCTTGCAGTTTATGAAGCGGGCCTTGGGATTGGCCACACCCGCGAGGCCGCCGGCAAAGCCCATCTTGCTGGTGGTCACCTTGCCGCGGTTCACGCAGTTGCGCATGGTGCCGCTCGACAGGCCTGCGAAGCCGCCAATGTACTGATAGCCGTTGATGTCGCTGTTGGCGCCCAGGGTGAGGTTTTCAATCACACCGTTGTCGCCCACCAGGCCAAAGAGACCCTTGTTGATGCCCGTCTTGTAGTCTTCGTTGTGGTATGCGAAGCCGTCGATGGTCTTGCCGTTGCCGTCGAAGTGGCCCTGGAAGCGGGTTGCGCCGTCGGCCACGAGCATTGCCGATGCAGTGGTGTCGCCCTTGAAGTCGAGGTCGTTGACCAGCAGCAGGTATTCGCCGTCGAGTGCTGCCTCGTAGTCGAGCGAGTATTTGGCCACTGTCTGCCAGTCGGCCACGGTCTCGATGCGCCAGGGGTTGTCCTTGGTGCCGTCGCCCTTGGGCAGCATCTTGGGCGCTGCAAACAGCGGATAAGCCTTCGTCAGCGTGCCGCTGGTGAAGGTGAGGGTGTCGCGGGCCACCTCGGTGATGGCTGCCAGGTTGAGCGTGCTGCCGCTGATGGTGAAGCTCTTGGCGCTTGCCAGCGCGGCCTTGGCGCCTGCTCCGGTTGCTATTTGCGCCGACTTGTGCACCAGGAAGCGGGTGTCCTTCTTGCCTTCGGAGGCAAACTCAATGTAGTTGGCGCGGTTGAAGACCGATGCCGGCTCGCTTGCAAATGCTTTGAGCACGGGATACTGGCCCTTGGCGTAGCTCCAGTGTGCGGTGACGATGCCTTTAATGGTGTCGCCCGACACAAGGCTGGCTGTGGTGCTGGCCGTGATGCCGTCGACGGCTTGCGCGTTGCCGGCATTCTTGCCCGCCAGCTGTGAGTCGTAGTAGCCGTCGGTCACAACTGCGGAGCTGGTGTTGTGCTTGCCAAACACGGCGCCCAGTGTCTTCTGGTCGCTGAACGACTCCACGGTGCCTGCGGCAATCAGGCCTGTAACGGTGGTCTTGTAGGCGTTGTTGCCTGCAATGCCGCCCACTTCGCCGCCTGCGCTCACATGGCCCAGGTTGGCCACGTTGGCCATGGTGCCGCCGTTCTCACCGGCGATGCCGCCTGCGGTCTTCAGCGAGGTGCTGTCAGACTCCAGCGAGGTGAGCACTGCCACGCCCACGTTGCCGTCGTTCTGGCTCAGTTCAATGGCGCCAAGGTTGGTGCCCACTATGCCGCCGGCCACGGTGCCGCCCGATGTGATTGTGCCTGCGTTGTAGCAGCCGGTCACTGTGGCGCCGGCAGCATTGTAGGCTGCCACGCCTGCGGCTGCGGTCTTGGTGGCCTTCACTGTGGCAAAGTTGCGGCAGTTCTCAATGCGGCCGCTGTTGTAGGCTGCCACGCCTGCCACATAGCTGCCGCCGGTCACCTGGCAGTCGGATGCGATGTTCAGGTTCTTGATCACCGACTTGAGGCCGGTGTAGATGAAGAGTCCTGCCATGTAGTTCTCGGTGTTGGCGATGAAGTCGCCGTTGCTGCCTATGCTGCGGTTGGCCTGCCAGTTCTTAATGGAGTGGCCGTTGCCGTCGAGGGTGCCGTTGAATGCGTAATACGCGCCGTGAACCGACATGCCGAAGAAGCCGCTGTTGCCGCCCATGTCGATGTCGTTGGCCAGCTTGAAGTAGGTGCCTGTGTAGTCATACAGCTGCAAGTCTACGGCGTTGCGAATCTTCATGAGGTCGTCCTTGGTCTTGATGAGGTAGGGGTTGGCTTCGGTGCCAGCGCCTTCAAACTCGTCGGGCACAACCTTCAGAATATAGATGCGGAAGTCGTTGCCGCGAGTCACGGTCAGCGTGTCGCTGGCGGCTGTGGTGGCTGTCACGGTCACGTTGTTGCCGCTCAGCTTCAGGCCGTGGCCGGTGGTGCCCAGCGCGCCGCCCTTGAAGAGGCTCCAGGTCACGCCGTTGGCTGTGCTCACGGTGAAGTCGCTCTTCATGCGCTTCACTGTCTCGCCGCTCTTCAGCGTGAAGGGCACTGCGTCGAGCAGGGCTTTGCCCACGTTGGCAAACTTGGCCAGCTGCGGATATAGGCCCGCTTTCAGAGTCCACGTCTGCGCGTCGAAGCCCTCGGGGGCTTTGCCCGATGCAAGGGTGGCCGTCTCGAGTGCGTGCTCGGTGGAGCCGTTGAAGCTGGCCTGGCCGTCGAAGTATGTGTCGTTGATTTTGGCAGGCTGGCTGCCAATCATGCTGCCGTAAAGTTCGTTGTTGAGCGCTGAGCCTGCGCACAGCACCACGCCTGTGTTGAGGCAGCTGTTCAGCTCGGGGGCGTCGCTCTTGTTGGGGCCGCTTTCGCCCTTTTCAAGCACGCCGGCAATGCCGCCCACCATGTCGCTGGTGTAGCTGCGCACAATGCCCGAGTTGTAGCAGTTGTTGAGCTTGGCGCCCAGGCTGTGGCCTATGATGCCGCCGGCATAGCCCTTGTGGGCGCTGGCGTAGCTTGCGTTCACTTGGCCGCCGTTCCAGCAGCGGTCGATGGTGCCGAGGTACATATAGCCGGCGATGCCGCCTATCTTGCCCTCGCCATAGGCGTCGGTCACAATGCCTGTGAAGTAGCTGTCGCTGATTTGCGAGGTGACGCGTGAGTTAGAGCCGCACACGCCGCCGGCATATCCTTTCTTGTAGGTGAGGTTCACTGTGGCGTCGCTCCACGAGTTGCTCACGGCGTTGTAGTTCACGCCCACAATGCCGCCCACCATGTTCTCGCCCTCGATGGTGCCCGAGAACGATGTGGAGTCGACTGTGCCGTAGTTCATGCCCACGATGCCGCCGCTGTAGTATGCGGGCACGCCCACATAGCCGCCGGTCACCGTGATGTTGCTAACCTTGCCGTTGCTTTCGCCGGCCACGATGCCTACTTTCGACTTGGCACTGTTGACCGTAGGCGCCACAAACTTTATGTTGCGCACCTGAGCGTCTTTGCCCAGCAGGCCGAACATGCCGGCGTTGAACTCGTTGCGGCGGTTCTGCGCGAGGTTGCTGATGGTGTGGCCCTGGCCGTCGTAGTTGCCGTTGAATGCGATTCTGGCAATGCCTATGGGCTCGTGGTTGTCAACCTCCTTCATGTCGATGTCGGCCGTCTGGCGGAAGTATACGCCTGTAAACACGCTGCTGCCGCTGCGGTAGTTTTCATTGTGGTTGTTGGCGTTGGCCAGGTTCTCGAGGTCTTGCGCCGTAGCCACCTCATAGGGCGACTCCTTGGTGCCCGCGCCCTTCAGCGTGAGAGCCGATGAGAACGGAGTGAACTCCTCGGGCACGCTGATCACGCTCTTTTCAAGGGCTTCGACAACGTAGTTCTTGTTGCTGCCGCGCGAGAATGCCCACATGCCGAAGCTGATGGTGGTGCCTGTGTAGGTGCCGTTGAGCCCGCTGCTCTTCAGTGTGAGGTTGGTGGGCGAGGTGTAGCTGCTGATGCAGTAGTTGTAGTAGTCGGTGGTGCCTTGCGTGGCAAGGGTCTGGTGGGGCATGAACACCGCTCCGGTGCTGTCTACCGTCATCACCACCTCCGAGCCGCAGTTGTAGAAGTTGCGCACTGCTATCTGCGTCTTGCTCTCACGCGAGTAGCATGCGGGGTAGGTGCGCACCTTCAGGCTGTCCTCGGTCTGGGTGAGGCTGTAGTCGGTGACCATGGCGTTGGCCTTGTAGAGCTTGCTCTTGCTGTTCACAATTTGCGTGCCGCGGTACTGGCCGCTGAGCACGAATATGCCCCATGAGCCTATCTCTATGTTGCCGCCGTCGCCCACAGTGAGCTCGATTTCCCGGTCGGTGTAGTAGGCCTTTTTATTGAGGTCGACTACGCAGCAATACAGCGAGCCGTATTTGCTGTCAACGTAGGTCACCTGCGGCTTGATTTTGATTACTCCCGTGCTGGCGTCATAAGCGCCCTTCACGGTGCGCTGGCCGCCAATCAGGTTGTAGATGGTCACCGAGTCGGTGCCCAGCGGCGCAATCTGCACCATGTATTTGCGCGACACAGCCAGCGGCACGCTTGTGCCGTAGTCGGTGGTGTAGTAGTAGCCTTTGAGGCTGGCCAGCGCGGGGGCGCGCCTTGACCTCGAGGCTTTCTTCACTGCCGGAGGCGCTTTGGTGGCATCGAGGGTGTAGCCCGATGGGCTAAACTCCTTTGCCACAGCCTCGCGGTCCACACCTAAAAGTGTGACCCCATTGCGCACGGTTGTGGTGCTTGTGCCCGCATAGGCACCTGCCACGACCAGCAATGAGGCTAAGAAAGTGGTAACTTTTTTCATGTGAAACCTGTTTTTAAAATTGATGTTATGGAAAAAATCCTACAAATTTAGCGAAATTGTAATAAAAATCAGCAAAAAATATAAAAATAGTAGTGGTGCCGCTTTTGTCTGGCATCCAAATGCTGAAACAACAGCCGGAGGCGGTGCTCAGCGCTTGCGCTGGCAGCCGCCTCCGGCATGATGTGCAGATGTTTTTTTAAGATTGCGTCGGGTCACCTGCGATCAGGTAAGCTCCACAGCGCCGGCGCGCTGCGCCCTCGCGGGTGCTCCGCGCCTGTGTGTGAAGAGCGCTATTTCACTTCCCAGGTGTCGCCCGAAAGGATCATATCGCGCAGGCTCTTGAAGCCGTGCTTGGCCTCAACGTCGCGCACTTGCGCCTCGACGTCGGCCTCATAGCTTGGAGCCTCCACGTCACGAATCACGCCGATGGCAAGGGGCAGCTCGTGCCCGTCCATCATGGCGAGCTGCTGGTGCAGGAAGTTGCTGCGGCAGTGGGCGTCGTGCACAAGCACGTCGTCGATGGTGTAGCCGTCTTCGCCCAGCTTCACTGCCTTAAGGCCGAAGCCGTCTTGAACCAGGCCCTTGTCATTGTCCTTGCCAAACAGCATCTTCTCGCCGTGAACAAGATGGATTGTGCGGTCGGCGCGTGTGGCGCGGTCGGTGATGTAGTTGTGGATTCCGTTGTTGAAAATCATGCAGTTCTGCAGCATCTCCACCACCGAGCAGCCTTTGTGGCGCGCGGCGGCCACCATAATCTCCTGGCCCACCTTCAGCTCCACGTCGATGCCGCGGGCAAAGAATGTGCCGCGGGCGCCAAACACGAGCTCGGCGGGTATGAACGGATCTTCGGTTGTGCCGTAGGGCGATGATTTCGACACAAATCCACGGTCGCTTGTGGGCGAATACTGACCCTTGGTGAGACCGTAAATCTTGTTGTTGAGCAGCAGGAGGTTGACGTCCACATTGCGTCTAACCTCATGAATGAAGTGGTTGCCGCCAATGGCCAGGCCGTCGCCGTCGCCGGCCACCTGCCATACGGTCATCTTTGGATTGGCAACCTTAAAACCGGAGGCAACAGCCCCGCCGCGGCCGTGAATTGTGTGGAAGCCGTAGGTGTTCATGTAGTAAGGAAGTCGAGAGCTGCAGCCGATACCTGAAATCACCGCAGTCTCATACGGAGGCACTCCAAGCTCGGCCATGGCCTTGTGGAGCACGTTCAGAATGGCATGGTCGCCGCATCCCGGGCACCAGCGCACGCTCTGGCCGTTCTTGTAGTCCTTCGGTTCGTATGTTTGTGTTGTTTTCTGTTCGTCCATAATCATTTGCCCTCCTTGATTTGTTTAACTGCATCTACAATCTCGTGTACGAGGAACGGCTGTCCCTCCACTTTGTTGACGCGCTTGATGTTGAGATTCGGGTTCTTGGCCTGCAGATAGTCGGCAAACTGGCCGCTGTTGAGCTCGGCCACAATCACCGTCTTGTAGCGGTTGAGCACCTCATGGGTGTTGCGCGGCAGCGGGTTGATGTAGCGGAACTGGGCGAAGTCCACCTTCACCCCTGCGGCGTTAAGCTCCTCATAGGCGGTGTAGATGTGGCCGTATGTGCCGCCCCAGCCCACAAGCAGGGTGTCGGCCTGGCCGCCTTCGGCTTCCTTCACCTCAAGCTCGGGTATGTGGTTGGCCACATTGGCCACCTTCTGGGCGCGCGCGGCCACCATCTTGGCGTGGTTGGCCGGGTCGTTGCTCAGCACGCCGGTGTTGTAGTCCTTCTCAAGGCCGCCCACGCGGTGCATCAGGCCGGGAGTGCCGGGAATGGCCCAGTAGCGCACGCCTTCGGCGTTGCGCATGTAGGGGGTCCAGCTCTCTTTCAGCTCTTCGGGCACGAAGTTGGGCTTTATCTCTGGATAGTCTTCGTCGTCGGGAATGCGCCATGCCGACGAGCCGTTGGCTATGAACGCGTCGGTGAGCAGCACCACGGGTGTCATGTGCTCGATGGCGATGCGCGCAGCCTCAAATGCCATGTGGAAGCAGTCGGTGGGCGACAAGGCCGCAACCACCACCAGCGGGCACTCGCCGCTGCGGCCGTAGAGGGCCTGCATCAGGTCGGTCTGCTCGGTCTTGGTGGGCAGGCCGGTCGACGGGCCGCCGCGCTGCACGTCGATGAGCACCAGCGGCAGCTCGGCCATCACGGCAAGGCCCAGAGCCTCGCTCTTGAGGGCCAGGCCGGGGCCCGAGGTGCTGGTCACGGCCAGATTGCCGGCAAACGAGGCGCCTATGGCCGAGCAGATGCCCGAAATCTCGTCCTCCATCTGGCATGCCTTCACGCCCAAGTCGCGGCGCTTGGCCAGCTCGTGCAGTATGTCGGTGGCCGGAGTGATGGGGTAGCTGCCCAGGAACAGCGGCAGGTGGCTCTTCTCCGACGCCAGAATCAGGCCCCATGCGGTGGCCTTGTTGCCGTTCACGTCGGTGTAGCGGCCGGGACGCACGTTGTCGGTCTCGATGCGGTAGGTCGACACCGAGGCATGTATGTTGTGGCCGTAGTCGAATCCGCCTTGCACCACTTTGGCGTTGGCTTCATACACAGCCGGCTTCTTGGCAAATTTGTTTTTAAGGAATCGCAGAGCTCCGTCGAGCGGCAGGTTGAACAGCCAGCACACGAGGCCAAGGGCAAACATGTTGCGGCACTTCATTTGCGACTTGAAGTCCATTCCGCTGTCGGCCAGGGCTGCTTTCACCATCGACGTCATGGGCACTTCCACCACTTGGGCGTCGAGGCCAATCTCCTTGTAGGGCTCGTCGGTCTTGTAGAGGGCCTTGTCGAGGTCGGCCTTCTTAAACGAGTCGATGTCGACAAGCGCAACGCCGCCCTTGCGCAGGAATTTAGCGTTCTGCTTGAGCGCGGCCGGATTCATCGACACCAGCACGTCGCACTCGTCACCAGGTGTGTGCACACCGCGGCCCACATGCACCTGGAAGCCCGACACGCCGTTGAGCGAGCCCTGCGGGGCGCGCACCTCGGCCGGGTAGTCGGGGAAGGTGGAAATTTGGTCGCCAAGCTCGGCCGAAACGTTCGAGAAAATGTTGCCGGCCAGCTGCATGCCATCACCGCTGTCGCCCGAAAAGCGCACCACAATGCTCTGACGGGATTGTACTTTGGTTTTTTCTAACATGTCTTTTGATAGTATATCGTTTTTTTGTTGCAATAAATAAAGAGTGAATTAGCTCTTCGTTTATAATTAATGTATACGGTCGTGTTGACCGCTACAAAGTTACATAAAATGCAATGATATAAAAAAATATGGCCGTTAAACTTTTAATTATTCCGCTGCTGCCTGCGCAGGGCCGAATAAAAGCTGCGCGCAAACAGCACTCCGGCCATCAGCAGGGCCACCACAAAGCCGGCGTAGATGCCCGATATGCCCCAGCCCACAGTGAAGGCCAGCACATGCAGCAGCGGTATGCCCACGGCCACATAGCTCACAAAGGCTATGCGCATCACCGGCATCGACTGGCCTATGCCGCGCAGGGCGTTGGCAAAGGCCACCTGCGTGGCGTCGCCAAACTGGTAGGCAGCCAGCAGCCACATCACGCCCAGCGCAATGGCCTGCACGGCGGGGTCGGGCGTGAATGCCGCCACTATCCACCGCCCACCGGCCACAAATGTCAGGCTGGCCGTGGCCGCGCACGCCAGTATCAGCACATAGCCCACATGCGCCGCCGCACGCACCCCGGCGGTGTCGCCTGTGCCGCAGCAGTGCGCTATCTTGATCGAGGCGGCCGCCCCCACGGCGTAATACACCATGAAGCCTATGCTTCCCAGCATCACCAGCACCTGATAGGCCGCCAGCGTGTTGGCCCCCAGCCTCGCCACCATCAGCGACGCCGCTGTGAACACTCCCGTCTCCATGCCCATCTGCATGGATATGGGCAGACTAAGCCGAGTCACCCTCATAATCTCGCCCCGGCTGGTGCGGGCCTTCATGGCCTGCCGTGTGGCCTGCCGGTGCCGCCGCATCAGCAGCAGCGCGGCCGCAAACGCCGCGGCCATGGCCACGCGCGCCGCCAGGGTGCTGATGCCCGCGCCGTCGAGGCCCATCTCGGGCGCGC
>CALBLR010000257.1 GCA_937896015.1 uncultured Prevotellaceae bacterium
TGCCGCCGTGCCTGTGGTGGGCGAAGGCGAAGACTACCAGCACGTGCGCTCGGCCTTCACAGTGGGCACTCCCGAAGGCACCATGTGGACCACCAGCGAGCATCTGTTCCTGAAAGACGGCAAGGTAGACAGCAACGAGAACGGCGCCGCTTGGGTCACCAAGACCTACGGCGACCTCGTGAAGACCTACAACCTTGTGATTGAGCGCGCCACCGGCGTTGACGGCATCGGCACCGACGCCGCCATTGTCAAGACCGACTACTACACCGTGAGCGGTGTGGCTCTGGGCTCGCAGCGTCCCGACGCCGCAGGCGTCTACATTGCCAAGGACTACTACACCAACGGCAAGAGCGCTGCCCACAAGATAGTGGTGAGCGGAAAGTAACGAAAAGCGACAATACCCTATAAGCGAAACGCGGGGAGCGGCCAAGCGGCCGTTCCCCGCGCTCGTTTTCTGTAGCGCAGCTACATCAGCGTGTCGGCCAGAAGCCACAGGTTGAGGACTGTGACCACCGCGGCAAGGGCATAGAGGAAGCACTTGTTGGGCAGGCTGTTGGCATAGCGGCCCATTACACGGCGCGACGAGGTGAGCCCCACTTGCAGAAACATGGTGAAGGGCAGCTGCACGCTGAGCAGCATCTGCGAGTAGAGTAGACCCTTAAACGGGTCGCCCACCAGCATGATGCACACCACAGCCAGCCCCAGCGACAGGACTATGCCCGTCACCGAGTGGGCGTCGCGCGGATGATACTGCTCGCCAAACATGCCCGAGAATATGCAGCCCGCAGCCATACCGCTGGTGATGGTGCTTGAGATGCCCGCCAGCAGCAGAGCCAAGGCAAAGATGCCGGCCGCGTTGCCGCCAAGCAGCGGAGTGAGCAGGGCCTGCGCCTGCGAGAGGTCGGACACCGACTGGTGGGCGGCGTGAAATGTGGTGGCGGCGAGCAGAATCATGGCGCTGTTGATGGCCCAGCCCACTATCATCGAAAACAGCGTGTCGAACAGCTCATACTTCAGTGCGCGCTCAATGGCGCCGCGGCCGGTGCGGTTGATTTGGCGGCTCTGCACCAGCTCGGAGTGCAGATACAGGTTGTGAGGCATCACCACCGCGCCCAGCACCGACATCACTATGAGCAGACTTCCCTGCTCCACGCTGGGCACCACCCAGCCGTGCACAGCCGCCGGCCAGTTGATTTTCACCAGAAACAGCTCGTAGATAAACGACAGGCCTATCATCGACACAAAGGTGATGATCATGCGCTCGACGCGCTTGTAGGAGTTGGTGAACAGCAGCACTGCCACAGCGGCGGCCGACAGCAGCGCGCCCCACACAATGGGCACGCCCAGCAGCATTTGCAGCGCTATGGCCGCGCCCAGTATCTCGGCAAGCGATGTGGAGATGCTGGCCACAAACGCCGTGGCCAGAATGGGCCGCGACACCCACCGCGGAGCGTAGCGCTCGGCGGCCTCGCTAAGGCACAGGCCGGTGACTATGCCCAGGTGGGCCACATTGTGCTGCAGTGCGATGAGCATGACGGTCGACAACGTGACCACCCACAGCAGCGCATAGCCGTAGTCGGAGCCGGCTGCAAAATTGCTGGCCCAGTTGCCGGGGTCGATGAAGCCCACGGTCACCAGCAGGCCCGGGCCTATGTTTCGGATAATGTCGATTGCGCCAAAGCCCCTGGGACGGCCCTCGGTGCGCAGAATATTGATGATGCTTCTCATAAATTGTGCTTTTTGCTATTTTCCGGCAAAGTTAAGGGCGCAGTGTGAATTGCGCAATCCCCACAAGCGGCTATTTTTTGGCACGATTGTTGCACATATTGCACATTGAAGTCCACAACGGGCTTTAATTTTCCTTATTTAATCACCAGGCGGCAGGCCAGTGGCGGTGAGTATGCACCTCACAGTCCCGCCTCCCAAAAAACATTTTTTGCAATGAAACCCACAAAAAACCGCATGTACTGCGTTGCATGCCAGCGACCAAAGATGCACTTTGAGTCGAAAAAGAAGGCCGACAACTTCATTAAGTTCAACGCGGCCGAAATGATCAGCAATGGGCTTAAAGCACCCGTAAGAAGCTACTACTGCCGGCTGTGCGGAGTGTGGCACGTGACCAGCAACCCCTCGGCATCAGCCGGAGAAAGACTCGACCGGCGCGACAAGGGGATAGCACAGCGCATCGATCAAGAAGTGGTGTACGAAGCAGAATTCAAAACCCGCATGAAGCGGCTGAATGAGAAGTGGGATGACTACAACTTTGCAGTTGGCCTATGCGACTTCTCAAAAGCAACCGACATTCTGAACGAAATTGAATCAGAGATTCCGACACACGCAAAAGGAAATAAGCAGATTAAACAGCTCACGGCACAGCGCACTAAAGTTGCTGCAGAGCGCGCACGCCTCAAACGATTCAACGAACTGGCAGCCCTAAGCAAAGAGGGGCAAAGCAAGCTTATTGACACCACCGAAGATGCCGATGCGAAAGAAACAATCAAAAAAGACCTGCAAGCAATCAATTCAATAAGGCTGGTGCATGACGTGTTTGCCCAGCAAGAAAAACTGATTGCATGCAACGATGTGGAGCTCGTTAGCGAAATCGTGGAAAAGTGCAGACAGTACATTAAGTTAGGCACCACTGGCTCAAAACGAGCTAAAGGTCTGCTTAACAAGCGTCTTGACGAAATAATGCATAGCAGAAAACAGCGCATCATTAACGATGAGTGGGGCGACTGGCTTTTCGGGCCAACACATGCCACTCAATCAGCGTCATAACCACATATTCAACCCCTAATCGGATTACCAAATTTACTATAATTAGCTGAATTAAAGCAAATTAGTTGTATCGACACAGCATACCCAAAGCACTGAAAAAGTCGCAATACAAGCGAGTGAGTGTGTTTAAATGCACCAAACAGCGACAAAAACTGTAGGAACGTGGCATGCCAAAAGCGCTGAAAAAGTGATCGCTTATGTGTCGTTTGCCGCAAAAGCAGCATAAATTGTGGCATGACTGATGTCATAATCCGAAAGCACAACATTACGCTAAAACACACAAAATAAGCTATTTAGTGTAGGGATGCGGTATGCCGCGTCCGACGGGCGTAACCCTCCTCCAGCGCGAAAGCCAAATCATACCAAATGACCTACATTGACTGTAATTATTTGTGTATCATTAATTGATCAATAGCAAATTATGGCGGAAGTGGCATGCCACGTCCCTACAACTTTCATTGATTCATAACACGCCAACTCGCCTGAATTACTACTTTTTCAGTGCTCTCGGCATGCTGCGTTCCTACAGTTAATACTTTCATAATTAATATATTACATCCATGGACAACTACTTGCGGTAGATGAGGCGGGCGAGGCCGAAGAGGTAGCGGCGGAAACCGGGACGGTAGGCCAGCACGCGCTCGAACCAGCCCAGATGGCGTCCCACCGTCTTCACCACCAGCCCTACGTAGACCATGGCAAACAGCGTGCCCACTCCCACTATCGACCACTGCCAGGCGCCGAAAAAGCCGTAGCAGGCCACCACGCCAAGCGCCACCAGCGAGGCATCGACGCATATCTTCACCTTAGGGAACTCAATGCCCGTAACCTGGGTGATGGCCACGGGAAAGCCTTCGCCTGGCATGGTGACACTGCCGCAACGCACCTCAAGCGCTATGCCAATGCCTAAAATTGTGCATCCGGCCACCTGAGCAGCAGCCTTGGCCGGCAACGACTGGGGCACGAGCCACGCAGTGAGTGCCATGTTGAGGTCAATGAGCGATCCAAACACGAAGCCCACCAGCAGCTGGAACAGCTGCACCGGGTCGAAGCGGCGTCGCAGCACCAGCAGCTGCCCCACCACCAGCAGGGCGTTCATGACGCATGTGTACTGGCCTATGGTGAGCGGCGGCACCTGGCCTCGGGCGCCTGCCGACTGAAACACGTAGGGCAGCACGCTGATCACGCTCGACCCGAGCATTGAGCGCACGCACACGGCCACGCCGGCGGTCATCACCCACAGCGAGCCCAGCAGCAGCAAATGCTGCCAGCAAAACGACACTGTTTTATCTTTCAATCCTGTTGCTTTCATCCTATCATTAGTCATGTTCCGCTTGTTACAAGAGCACCGCTGGCCAGAAATGTCAAATCTGCGCCAGCGGTGCCAAATGTTTTTTCAGAAAAATGCTTTTCGGTAGAGGCGGAGGCATCGCAACTGCCCCACCCCGCTACTTGCGGCGCTTGCTCTTTTTCTTAAACTTGTCGTAATTGCCAGCTGGAGCCTCGGCGGCGCGCTGGGCCTTCTTGCCGCGCTTGAAACCGCGCTCGGCATCGCGGCTGGTGCGCCGGTCGGCGGTGCGGCCTTTGCGGCCGGCGCCAAACTCACGGCGGCGGCGCTCGGCGCGGTTCATGGCCGGCTGGCCGCCACTCTCGGCTGCATAGTTCTTGTCGGGCGAGGCCACCTCAAGGTAGAGACGCTTGCCATAGAAGTCGGCGTTTTTGAGCGCGCTCACCACACGGTGGGCGTCGGCCTGGCGCACGTCGAACAGCGAGTAGCCGCTCATAAGGTCGATGCGGCCCAAGTCCACGCGCTGGCCATGCGTGTTGGCGTTGATGAGCTGAATCAGGTCGGGGGCAAAAAATCCGTCGGCCTTGCCGGCATTGATATACACGCGCTCATATCCGGGTTCGGCAGTGCGCCGGTCCTTCTCCTGCGGTGAGGGTTTCTCATATTTTTTGCGCTGCTTCTTCTCGGGCACGTAGTCGAGCACGGGGGCGTTTTTGTAGTATTCAAGCAGGCGGTTGAATTCCAGCGACAGCACGCGCTTCAGCAAGTCCTCGCTGCTGAGCCACGACAGCTTCTTCACCACACCGGGCAGATAGTCGGCAATGTCGTCTTCCTTCACCTCCACCTTTTCGAGGCGGTCGGCAAGGTTGAACAGCTGCTTTTCGATGATGTCCTCGGGCTTGGGCACATCGCGGCGCTCAAACTGCTTTTGCATGTGCTTCTCGATGTCGCGCAGCTTGCCGCGCTCGCGGCTGTGGATAATGGCAATCGACACGCCCGTCTTGCCGGCGCGGCCCGTGCGGCCGCTGCGGTGGATGTACACATCGTTGTCGTCGGGCAGGCTGAAACTGATCACATGCGTGAGGTCGCTCACATCGAGGCCGCGCGCTGCCACGTCGGTGGCCACAAGCAGCTGCAGGTTGTGCTCGCGGAATTTCTTCATCACCGCGTCGCGCTGCGCCTGCGAGAGGTCGCCGTGCAGGGCGTCGGCGTCATATCCGTCCTCAAGCAGCTGCGAGGCCACCTCCTGGGTGGTGGCGCGGGTGCGGCAGAATATTATGCCGTAGATGTTGGGCAGATAGTCGACAATGCGCTTGAGGGCGGCATACTTGTCGCGGGCGTTAACCATATAGTAGATGTGGCGCACCGTCTGTGCGCCCTCGTTGCGCGAGCCCACCACATACTCCTGCGGGTTGTGCATGTAGCGGCTGGCTATGGCCGAGATTTCGGGGGGCATTGTGGCCGAGAACAGCAGCATCTTGCGCTGCTCGGGCACGTGGCTCAGAATCTCGTTGATGTCGTCCACAAAGCCCATGTTCAGCATCTCGTCGGCCTCGTCGAGGATTACGGTGTTGACATTGGCAAGGTCAATTTTGCCGCGCTTAATGAGGTCGAGCAGTCGGCCCGGAGTGGCCACCACCACCTGCACGCCGCGGCGCAGCGCCTTGATTTGCACCTCGATGTTCGATCCGCCGTACACGGCCAGCAGGTTGAGGCCGCTGGTGTATTTGGCATAGTCGGTGAGGTCGCGGCACGTCTGCAGGCACAGCTCGCGCGTCGGGTCGAGAATCAGCGCCTGCACTGTGGGCGATGAGGTGTCTACGCGCTGCAGCGTGGGCAGGCCGAAAGCCGCCGTCTTGCCCGTGCCCGTCTGGGCAAGCGCCACCACGTCGCTGTCTTCGTTAAGTAAATGTGGAATCACTTTTTCCTGCACTGGCATAGGACTCTCATATCCTATTTCCGAAATAGCGCGAAGCAGATCCTCTCGGACCCCTAAATCTTTAAATGTCGTCATTCAGAATTGTTGTTGCGAATAAAATATTGTGCAAAGTTACAACAAATCCGCGAAACCACGGCAAGCGCGCTTGCCCGATTGCAAGATTGTGAGTAACTTTATGCTGCCATTTGCATTTTAATGACATATTACACCCAGACATAACCACAAAAAACCGAATGAATAACAGACCAATCAGGTTCAAGGTGCGGCGGCTGCCCATGCACTGCCGCGACACCGAATGCGTCGAGCTGCTCACCGAGCTGTGGAACCGCTCGGTGAGGACAACGCACCTCTTCCTCACCGACGACGACATAGCCGGGCTGCGCCCGTGTGTGAGGCAGGCAATAAGCCTGGTGCCCGAATTTGCCGTGGTAAAGGCGGGACGCCGCATTGCGGGATTCATTGGAGTGGACAGCGGCAAGATAGAGATGCTGTTTGTCGACCCCGACTTCATGGGCCGCGGTGCCGGACAGCGCCTGCTCGGCTGGGCCATGCAGGAGTGTGGCGCGCACCTCATCGACGTGAACGAGCAAAACACCCACGCCACGGCCATCTACCGCCACTGGGGCTTCGAGTCCTATGAGCGCACCGCCACCGACGACCAGGGCAACCCCTTCCCCATCCTCAAAATGCAGCTTAAGGCTGAATAAAGTTGAAAGATTGCAGTTGAAGGCTTAAAGATTAATGCATGTAATTTCCGAGTTGCATAGAGACGCAGTGTGCCGAGAGCACTAAAAAAGTAGCAATTCTAATGAGATAT
>CALBLR010000258.1 GCA_937896015.1 uncultured Prevotellaceae bacterium
AATATGTCTTTATGTCTTTCTGTCGAAAATCCCCACCACCGCCCCCGTGTGTCTTTATGCCGACAAAAGCTCAGAGCAATACAAACGGGATGTGCAACTGCATTTTTAGGGGTGTGCGGTGGGCAGCGGCCTTGAAATTGGCCTAAAATGTTGGCGTTGCGAAAAATAATGATTAAATTTGTCAGATTATTACAAGTACAAAAAAATAGATAATGGTAACACCTACAAAAAAAACCATCGTCCTGGGTGACGGACGCGAAATCACCCTTGAAACAGGTAAGCTTGCCAAGCAAGCCGATGGTGCTGTGGAGCTGCGCATGAACAACACCATGCTTCTTGCGACAGTGGTCTCGGCCCGTGAGGCCGAGGATGGGGCCGACTTCATGCCCCTGCAAGTTGAATATAAGGAGAAGTATTCTGCATTTGGCCGCTATCCCGGCGGCTTCACCAAGCGCGAGGGGCGCGCTTCGGACTACGAGGTGCTCACATGCCGCCTTGTGGACCGCGTGCTGCGCCCTCTGTTCCCGTCGAACTATCACGCCAACACGTTTGTGAACATCATCATGTTCTCGAGCGACGGCGTGGATCAGCCCGACGCCCTTGCCGGCCTGGCCGCTTCGGCTGCCATCGCCGTTTCCGACGTGCCCTTTGAGGAGCCCATCGCCGAAGTGCGTGTGGCCCGCATCGACGGCCAGTTCGTTATCGACCCCACATTCGAGCAGACTAAGAATGCCGATATGGAATTAATGGTAGGTGCTACATACGACAATATAATGATGGTCGAAGGCGAAATGGACGAGGTGAGCGAGGACGACCTGATTGCCGCCCTCAAGGCCGCACACGAGGCCATAAAGCCCATGTGCATAGCACAGAAGGAGCTGGCCGAGCAGCTGGGCGTGACCAAGCGCGAATATTGCCACGAGGTGAACGATGAGGACATCCGCGAGCGCGTGCGCAAGGAGTGCTACGACAAGTGCTATGCCGTGGCCAAGGCCGGCAACGCCGACAAGCAGTGGCGCAACGACAACTTCCAAAAGGCTTTCGACGACTTTATGGAGACCATTCCCGAGGAGGAGCGCGAAGAGAAG